>JANPNY010000521.1:0-4457 GCA_031427745.1 Chitinophagaceae bacterium
GTAATTTTTGGAAAGATTGGCCTGTATCATTGCAACAATAATATCGCCCCTGTCACCAGGTGTTACAATGAGTGTATTTTCCTGCAAACGGGTGAGGCAATTACGCAATTGCATGGCACCTACAATGTAATGATCTACCTGGTTAGAGAGGTAATTATGCCCAAACAATAATTTGCCATCGAGGGTTTCCACAATTTCCTTCATGGTTGGATTTCCTAAATCTTTAAAGTAGGGTATAATGGAACTTAAAATATTTACGGGTATGCGTTCAGCAAATAACTGTTTTAATTCCTCCATGTCGGAAAATGCAATTTTATTGGCGATAACTGCCAGTAAGGGAACTTCTTTATTTAATAAAAGCTGGCAGGTGGTCAAGATGTTTTTGGTGATTTCATCTGGTGAATAGCCGTCCCCTTTGCTGATCAATATCAACGGAAGCCCCAGGTTTTTTGCAATCTGCACATTCGAAGAAAACTCAAAGCTGGCACCATCTCCGTCAAAATCGGTTCCGTCTACCAGTACAAAATCGTGGCTGTCTTCCAGCTTCTTGTATTTTGAAATAATGGTATCAATGATGAAAGCAGTGTTTCCCTCACTCCGGTATTTCAGCAATTCATTGTAGGTAAATGCAAAGGAATCTTCATATTTTATGTTGAGACCAAAATGATCGATCATGGTTTCAATATAGATGTCCTTTTTGTTGGGGCCATTTTCCCGGATAACGGGTTTAAAATAAGCGATCTTTTTTATCTTACCCACCAATATATTCATGAGCCCAAGGGTAATGACAGATTTACCACTATTGGCTTCGGAGGAGGCTACATATATCGCTTTTGACATTACAACTGAATTTTGAAATTAATTTTTGTGTTGCAAAAGTCGGTGAATTTGCAGTTACCACAGGTGAGAAAAATCATGTGGTTGCCTGTATTTTGTTACTCTTGCTTGCTATCGTTGAACACCAACGGTTTTAAGTTTTCTATGATCAATCACTGCTGAATAGCTACTGCTGATATTTTTTGCTGCTCCAATACAACCTTGCTGCTATCTGATTTGTCTTTATTTTTGCGAAGAAATTAATAACCGCATTTGAATGAAAGATCAGTTGAACCAATTAGCAAGGGACATAGAGGGAGATTTGTACACCGACGATACAATGCGGATTTTATACGCTACCGATGCATCGGCCTACCGGGAAATGCCCTTAGCAGTGGCCATCCCTGCATCTGTGGAGGATATTAAAAAACTAATTGCATTTGCACGGGCAAACCAAACATCTTTAATTCCCCGAACAGCGGGTACTTCTTTGGCCGGACAAGTAGTTGGCAACGGCATTATTGTAGACGTGTCAAAAAACTTTACCCAAATAATTGAACTGAATGAAGCCGAACATTGGGTGAGGGTTCAACCGGGCGTAATACGGGATGAGCTCAATTATTTTTTAAAATCCTATGGTTTGTTCTTTGGGCCCGAAACCTCTACAGCCAATCGTGCCATGATGGGCGGAATGGTGGGCAATAACAGTTGTGGCAGTAACTCGGTTGTGTACGGCAGCACAAGAGAACATTTGCTGGAAGTTAAAACACTGCTAAGTGATGGCAGTGAAGCCGTTTTTTCTGCACTGGACCTTGATGCATTTCATGCAAAGTGCGAAGGCGAAACGCTGGAGGCAACTATCTACAAAACTGTAAGAAGTTTATTAAGCAACTACGATACGCAGCAGGAGATACGGGCACAATTTCCCAAGCCATCTGTTGAAAGAAGAAATACCGGTTATGCAGTAGATATATTACTGGAATCGGCGCCTTTTACTGCAGGCAAGCCCGATTTTGATTTCTGTAAACTCATTGCAGGTTCCGAGGGTACCCTTGCTTTTATTACCGAAATAAAACTGCATGTACATTCATTGCCACCCCAAAGAAACCGGCTTGCTTTGCGTTCATTTCCACAGTATTGACGAATCGCTGAGGGCAAATATTATTGCCATGCAATTTAAGCCCAGTGCCAGCGAACTGATTGATCATTATATTTTAGAATGTACTAAAAACAATATCGAACAAAATAAAAACAGGTTTTTTGTACAGGGAGATCCGGGAGCTATTTTGGTAGTGGAATTTTGCAGAACCACCCGGGAAGAAGTTGTTGCCATTGCAGCCGAAGTTGAAACAGCCATGCGTTCTGCAGGATTGGGCTATCACTTTCCATTGCTGTTTGGGGCTGATACAAAAAAAATATGGACTTTACGCAAAGCGGGACTAGGCTTACTCGGCAATTTACCCGGCGATGAAAAAGCAGTGCCGGTAATTGAAGATACCGCAGTTGATGTAAACGATTTGCCAGCCTACATTGCAGACTTTAACCAGATTTTAGTAAAGCACAATCTGCATGCGGTACACTACGCACATGCTGGCAGTGGAGAAATTCATTTGCGCCCCATCATCAATTTAAAAACAAAAGAAGGAAACGCCCTCTTTAGAATTATAGCCGAAGAAATTGCTACCCTCGTAAAAAAATACAATGGTTCGCTAAGCGGTGAGCATGGTGATGGAAGGTTGCGGGGTGAATTTATTGAACATATGGTGGGCAAAAAAAATTACCAGCTGTTACAACAAATAAAACGCACCTGGGATCCAAACAATATATTCAATCCAAATAAAATTGTAGATACACCGCCCATGAATACCATGCTGCGGTACACACCAGGGCAGCAAACGCCCAAATTCAACACCATTTTCCGGTATAAAGATCAGGATGTGTTGCAGCATGCAGAGCAATGCAATGGTAGCGGCGATTGTCGCAAAACGCATTTGAGCGGCGGCACCATGTGCCCATCTTTTATGGCTACCAAAAATGAAAAAGATTCTACAAGAGCAAGGGCCAATATTCTTCGGGAATTTTTAACCAACTCGGATAAACTCAACCGCTTTGATCATAAAGAAATTTATGAAGTAATGGATTTGTGTTTGAGCTGTAAAGGTTGCAAAAGCGAATGTCCCAGTAATGTGGATGTGGCCAAATTAAAAGCAGAATTTTTACAACAGTATTACGATGCTAATGGTGTGCCTTTCAGAAGCAAGCTGATAGCCAACTTTAGCAATGCGGCAAGGTTAGGATCACTGCTGCCGGGGATATACAATTTTATGGTGACCACGCCATTTATTAGTAATACCATTAAGCGGCTGAGTGGGTTTAATGTACAACGCAGTATGCCAACTTTGTACAAAACGACGCTCCATAAATGGCATAATAAAAATAGCCGAAGCAAGAAAGCGCTTGCCAATTACCCCCCTTTAGGGGATGGGGGCAATAAAACTGTGTACCTTTTCTGCGATGAATTTACCAATTACAACGATACGGAAATTGGTATTAAAGCCATTACGCTGCTGCAAAAATTGGGTTACGAAGTCATCATCCCAAAACACATAGAAAGTGGCCGGGCATGGCTGAGCAAGGGATTAATAAGAGAAGGAAAAAAAATTGCCAATAAAAATATCGAACTGCTTAAAAATATTGTTACCGAAGATGCACCATTGATTGGTATAGAACCAAGTGCCATCCTCACTTTTAGAGATGAATATATTGATTTGGCCACGGACGAAAATTTTGCAGCCGCCAAAGCATTGGCTAAAAATGTTTTTTTGATAGATGAATTTATAGCTGCTGAAATAGAAAAAGGACATATCAGCAAAGAGCTGTTTACCAAAGAAAAAAAGCTGATTAAACTGCATGGGCATTGCCAGCAAAAAGCGCTGTCGTCTGTAGCGCCGTCTGTAAAGCTATTGTCGTTTCCTGAGAATTATACAGTGGAAACAATCCCTTCCGGCTGCTGCGGCATGGCGGGCTCTTTCGGCTACGAAAAGGAGCATTATGAATTGAGTATGAAAATAGGTGAATTAGTTTTGTTTCCAGCTGTACGGCAGCAAGGAGAAGTGGTGATTATAGCAGCGCCCGGCACCAGTTGCCGCCACCAGATAAAAGATGGAACCGGTAGAAAAGCATTGCATCCGGTGGAAGTTTTGTATGAGGCATTGGCGTAGAAAGTAAAAAGTAAAAAGTAAAAAGTAAAAAGTAGAAAGTAAAAAATAAAAAGTAAAAAGTAAAAAGTAAAAATCAATTTGTATTTAAGGCGGTGTTTGTTGTATCAATAAAATTGATAGACAAACCTGCCCTTTTTTAATTTAATAACCGCTTGCGCTCCACATTATCCCCCAAAAAAGGGATATAATGTTGGCTATTATTTTGTAATTTCCCTTTCTGAAATTTAATAATCCATTTTCTTTCTTAAAACTGCTTCAATTGAATAGGTCCGTGCATATATAATCTTAAATAACTGTTTATGCAGAAAAATTTATTTGTTCAAATTCCCTTTGTTGTGCTGATAACTTGCTCAGTGTTGCCTGCTTTTGCACAGCCATCGCTTGAAAGAATGAAGCAAAAGTTATCTGCCGAAAAGCAAA
>JANPNY010000522.1:0-3575 GCA_031427745.1 Chitinophagaceae bacterium
CCACTTTTATCCTGTTGAGGACTAATAGGATTGATTGTTTGTAAGAATACATTTTTGTTGGCAGATAATCTGGTAGTATCGGCTCCGCTTATAAAAGCTGTTACAGCTTTATCGGCACTTTCCAAAGCAGTAGATAATTCCCCAATATTATAGACTTCCCAAAATTGAAGATTGGCACTTGCCTGTAAATATTTTCTTACCCTTTCTTTATCTGTAACACCCGCCAACTCAACGTTGATAATACCTTTGTTTTCATCGAGGTTAATATTGGGTTGAGCAACACCAAACTTATCAATACGCTTTAATAAAATCTTGTAGGTTTCGTTGATGGCGCCTTTAGCAACAATTCTTATTTGATCAATCGTTTTGTCATCCGTGTCTGTTACTTTTATTTGTTTGCCTGCACCACCAAACAAAGAAGCAAGGGTAACGCCCGGATTTTGTTGTGTAAATGCATTTCGGAACAGCCCAATGTAATCTGCATTGTTGTTTACTTTTTGGGCGTTGGCCGTTTGAATCGCTTTCAGCAAAGCGGGGTCTTTGGGATTGTTGCTCATAGATTTAAGTAAACCTTCCAGGCTTACATCCATCGTTACGCTCATACCACCCTGTAAATCAAGGCCGAGGTTAAGTTCATTTTCTTTACATTTTTGGTAAGAGCTACCAATTACAGGATAAATGCTTTTATCCCTTGTGCTGTCGAGGATGTGTTGCATCCGGCCTTTTACCATCAGCTCATATTGCTCGCCCTTGGTATTTATACCGGGATTTTGGGATTTTACAATCCTTTCTGCCTGGGTTTTTACCTTACCCTCGTAGCTGCGTACAACGAATGTGTACGATATTTCCCAAAGTGATATTAGAATTAACGCAATGGCAAAAAACCAAACTAAACCTTTCAGTTTCATAATCAGTAGCTTATTTTAAATTTTTTTAGAAGTTGGCAAAGATAGGGAAAAACCCATTCAAGATATAGGCGCCTTTATTTTAGGTTTTTCGGGTGTTTGAAGGCTACATTTGTTGTATGGTACACCATAAAATACATTTGATTGTTATAGTTGCACTTACCAGCTTTTTAGTAAGCTGTATAGCTACAAAACCATTGCCAAAAACAGTTGCTTCGGCCCGGTTGCTAACGACTGTTGTTGTTATGGATACAGTTGTACAGCCTGCAATCCCACTGATTGCAGACAACAGTAAAACCGATTCATTCATGAAAAATCTATTGCAGCAATACCCACAATATTTTGATTCAATTATTGCTAACAGTAAAGCCTTAAATGTTCAGATAATTTATACACAAATTGACAGGGGCGCCAACGGTATTCCTGTATTAAAAGATCATTATTTTAATGTTGACTCATCCAGCTATTTTTATCCGGCGTCAACGGTTAAGTTTCCTGTTAGTTTGTTGGCGTTGCAGCGGCTGAACGAGTTAAAGACTTCAGGAGTTAATATCGATAAAAATACCACGATGATTACCGGGCAGTCATATAGCGGACAAACGGCTGTTCTAAACGATCCAACAACTATCGATGGCAGGCCAAACATTGCTCATTATATAAAAAAGATACTGATGGTAAGTGATAACGACGCCTTC
Source organism: Chitinophagaceae bacterium (assembly GCA_031427745.1). GTDB lineage: Bacteria > Bacteroidota > Bacteroidia > Chitinophagales > Chitinophagaceae > Ferruginibacter. The sequence continues at coordinate 1,601 of JANPNY010000522.1, forward strand.
AATAGATTGTATGAATTTTTGGGTCCGCAATACATTAATGAGCAATTGCAACAAAAAGGTTACCCGGCCAGCCAGATAAATCATCGGCTGCAAATAGCATTATCGGAAGATGAAAACAGGCATACCAATCCTGTTCAGTTTGTAAGTCCATTCAATCAATTGGTGTACGAACAACCGATGAAGTTTTATACAGCTCCTTATCCTGCAAGAAAGGATTCAATAGGTAAGGGATATATAAGTGCTGGTAAGTTGGTGGATAAGCCTATGGACTTTTCTGCTAAAAACAGGTTGGTGCTGCAAGACCTTCATTCCATTTTGGTCAGTCTTATTTTTCCGGAAAAAGTTACCGCCTCACAGCGATTTAATTTAACAGAAGATGACAGGCGTTTTGTATTGAAATATATGAGCCAGTTACCAATGGAAAGCACCTTTCCACCATACAGTGATGACACAGCTAAGTACTACCCGGCTTATTGTAAGTTTTTATTAATGGGTTCACAAAAAGGGGACCTACCCAAAAACATCCGCATTTTTAATAAAGTGGGTGATGCTTACGGGCAACTAATTGATGTTGCTTACATTGTTGATTTTGATAAAAAGATTGAGTTCTTTTTATCTGCTGCTATTTATTGCAACAGCGATGGTATTTTAAATGATGACCAGTATGATTATGAAACCATCGGCTTTCCATTTATGAAAAATCTGGGGCAGGTAATTTATGAGCATGAATTAAAGAGAGAGAAAAAAGTATTGCCTGATTTGGAGTCATTGAAATTTGAATACGACAAAAAGTAGTTGTAAGACTTATTATATTTCAATTTGCTACAAAAGTAGTAACACAAAAAAAGATGTGATTTTGATAACCACATCTTTTTTACTTATTTTTTTAAACTATTGCTACTTTTTTAACAAGTTTTGTTTTATAAAGCCAATACTCTTTCTGATACTTTCATCAGAGGGCATTGCAAAATTTTCCTGTTCTACATAAAAATATTCCATGCCGGAAAGTTTTGCTTTAGCAAAAATTGGTTTAAAATCGATAGAGCCGGAACCAACCTCCGTTTGAAGTTTTGGATTGGTTTTGTCTTTGTCTTTAACATGCCACATTTTAAAACGACCCGGATATTTTTCGAACAAATCAACCGGGTTTAGGCCTGCAGTTACTACCCAGTATAAATCCAATTCAAAATCGACCAATGCTTTGTCGGTTTCCTTCAAAAAAATATCGTATCCGCAAACGCCGCCTTCGTATTTTGTAAATTCAAAGGCATGGTTGTGATAGGCCATCTTAATATTATTTTGCTTGCAAAGCAGGGCAATTTTATTTAATTTTTCAGCAATCACTTTATAATCATCCAATGATTTTCTTATATCAGCACCCAGGTAGGGAATTACCACATATTTGTTACCAACAGCTAAAGCAGCATCTATGGTTTGCTGGCCATCTTTCTCAAATAATTTAAGATCGTAATGCCCACTGGGTGAAATCATTTTGTTGTCTTTAAGAATGCCCGCTATTTCTTTAGCGCTTTTTTTAAAGAATGCATCTTTTGTATTGAAGCCGTAAAACTCTACACTATTGTATCCGGCAGCTGCCATTTTTTTTAAAACGGCTTCAACGCCCGCTGTGGGTATTTCTTCTCTTAAAGAATACAATTGCAATCCGATTGTATTCTTTTTATGGGCATGTGCCATTACATCTGCGCCAATGATGGCACCAGTTGCAGTAATGCCGGCGCTCATTAAAAATTGTCTTCTGTTAATCATGATTAAAATTTTTTAAATGTAAATTAATTATTCAGCCCAGGCTTTATCGCCTTTTTTATATGGATACGCACCATCATATTTACCAGGAACCTGTATGTGACGCAATGTTTCAGTCGCTCCTGTTTTTGAAGTAAAGAACCCGAATAAAGTGAGTTGCTTCATCATGGTATAATAATGCAGCGGCAATTTATTTTCCTTTTTGCCTTCG
>JANPNY010000523.1:0-11326 GCA_031427745.1 Chitinophagaceae bacterium
CTTTGTTCAAAAAGAAACTGTACATCTTTTTCGTCGTCAACTACTAAAATTTTCATTTGTGTTTTTTATGCTGGTAATATAATAATAAATGTTGTGCCTTGGCCTTCTTTGGTTTCTACTTTCAACATTCCGCCGTGCCCCTGGGTAACCACATCATAGCTTAAAGATAGCCCCAAACCTGTGCCCTGTCCTGTTGGTTTGGTGGTAAAAAAAGGCTGAAATATCTTATCCAAAACTTTTGGAGGAATTCCATTGCCGTTATCAGAAACCCTTATTTCTACTTTGCCCCCATCCCCTGAAGGGGAGCTGAGCCTTCGGGTTGTAACAGTTACTGTTGGTTCATAGGGTTCAAACCCCTTTAGGGGATGGGGGCTGTTTTTCTTTTCATTCACCACATAAAAAGCATTGGTGAGTAAATTCAAAATCACCCTTCCAATATCCTGGGGAATAACATTAATTTTTTCAATGGAAGGATCAAAATCTGTTTTCATCGTTGCATTAAATGATTTGTCTTTTGCCCTTAGTCCATGATAGCTCAGTCGCAAATATTCATCTGCCAGTTCATTAATATCGGTAGGTTCTTTTAAGCCGTTGCTGCTCCGGCTATGCTGCAACATCCCTTTTACAATAACATCTGCCCTTTTACCGTGAAAAACTATTTTTTGTTCATTGCTTTCAATATCATTGGCAATTGCGATGGCATCGTCAAAATTTCCTTTTTCAATTTCCTGCTTCATTTCAGCAATTAGTTCTGCATTTACTTCACTAAAGTTATTAATAAAGTTTAAGGGGTTTTGAATTTCATGAGCAATGCCTGCAGTGAGTTCACCCAACGAAGCCATTTTTTCTGATTGCACCAATTGGGTTTGTGTTGCTTTAAGATCCTCCAGGGATTGTTGCAATTGTTTTGTTCTTCGTTCAACTTTTTCTTCCAACAGTTTATTTTCTTTCTGCAACTTACGGGAGCGGTACACAATATAAGCCCTTAATAAACTTACAGCAATGAGTGTGTATAAAGTGTAAGCCCACCATGTTTTATACCATGGTGGCGAGATGGTAAAGTTAAAAGTAGCCGGCACACTCCAGTTGCCGCTCAACCCTTTGCTGCTTACTTTAAAAGTATAATTCCCCGGGGAAAGATTTAAATAATTTTCAGTAAATGTGTTGCTGGTAATGTTGCTCCAGTTTTTATCAACACCCTCCAAAATATAGGTGTACCAGGTGGTATCCTGCCTACCAAGGTGTGCCTGCACAAATTGAAACTGGATGTAATTGTTGTCGTGTGGCATTGTAAGATTTACGGGCATATTATACGGCCCTGAAACGCTGTCCCAGCTAAATTTATTATTGGCCGCATATCCATGCAAAACCGGCTTTTGGTCTTTTATATAAAATGAATCCGCAGTCCACAATGTATCTTTTTCATTAATGGTTAATTTGTTTGCAAAATGTTGTGGAGTTGTCATCACATTCATACCCCGTATGTATGTATTTACAGTATCTGTACTTGGTTTTATTTGATTGATTACCGTGATCCCTTTATCGCCAAACAGGTACTGTCCCGATTTGGAAATACAATCCACATTCCATGAATTTGTTTCTTTGATTAATCCATCGGACTTATCCAACTTAGCTATTTTCCATTCTTTTACTGATGAACTTGTTGCAGCATCCAAGGGCGGTGGAGCTGTTATGATATTCATTTTATTATTTGTGGCAGCTATCACACTTCCTTTATATTCTAATAACGATACAATATTGTTGTTAGACAAACCTTCTTTTGTGGAAATAGAAGTTATAGTACCCGATTTAGTATCTGCTACATAAATACCTTTATCAGTACCGATCCATATACGACCATACTGATCTAATAACATTAGCCGATTGCAGGTATCCTTTAAGCCAGGCAGGTTGTTCAAATATTTTACGGTTCCTTTCTGCAAATCAATTACGTCTACTCCACCCTGGACGGTAGAAAGCCAAATCAACCCATTATGATCCTGTTTTGCATCAACTATAGTGTTATCACTTAATCCACCTTTTAAAGATGCATTCCTGATTATTTTTTTAGAAGAGTCAATAAGGTTTATACCACTTGTTTGGCCGGTGAGCCAGGTATTTCCGGCATTATCTTTAAATATGGTGTATATGGAATCACTAACCAGCCCTTCCTTTTTACCTGTGTGTTCTATCGTTTTTTTTACAGGATCAATTATATCCATTCCACCATTGGTTGCTACCAACATTTGGTCATGATATTTTGTAAAGGATTGAACAATTTCATCGGCCAAACCATTAGCTTTATTCAGGGTTTTGATACTATTATTTTTAAAATTGATTATTTTAATCCCTGCCTCAGTACCCACCCACAAATTATCCAGCTCATCACTCATCATGCAAACAATATTTGCGGTCGCCATTGGATGAGTGGTTTCGGCATTTTGATCAATTAAATTGAGTCCCCCAACTGTTGCCACCCACATGCGCTGCCTATCATCAGGAGTGCAGGATAAAATTGTATTTCCTGCTAACCCATCATTTTTGGTAAGCCATTTATAAACCGCATTTTCGGGATCTATAATTTCCAGGCCATCGGTATTAGCTTTCCAAATTCTGCCCTTGTTATCGAAAGATAAATAAAACGTAAAACGGTTTTGAGTTTCTTTAAAAGGTTTATACTGTTTTATAATACCTTTTTTTACATCTACCGCATTTAGTTTTCCCGTGGTTTCCGAAATCCAAACCTGCCCTGTTTTATCCATTGCAATTGCAGATGTAGCGTTGCCGCTGATACCGTTGGCCTTTGATAAATTTTTTATTTTACCAGCTTTAAGATCAATGATATTAACACCAGCGTTGGAAGTGGTGATCCATATATTTTTGTTTACATCCTGTAGCATTTGAAAACTGCTGGTATCTGATAAACCGGCTTTTTTATCCAGGTTTTTAAATGTTAGTTTTTCAGGATCAATGATGCTTACTGCCCTGCCAGAAAAATTATCTACCCAAAGTAAGCCGGTTTCATCTTTAAATATTTTTGCAATATTTGCACCAGTGGCACCAATTTTTTTTGAATACTGAATAATGCCAAGCTGCGGATTGATCATTCCAATACTACCCTTCTGAATAAACCATATATTACCCTTATTGTCTTCTGCAATGCCACTTATGAAATTAGTAATGGGCCCGGCAATATAAATTTTAATATACTCACCATCATAACGATAAAGCCCGTTATCACTTGCTATCCACATCAACCCGTTTGCATCTTTTAATAAGCAGGTGATAATTTTTCCCTGCAACCCTTGTACAGTACTTAAATCAAAAATAGAAATTGGTTTGCCCTTTTGAAGGGCAGGTGCTGAGCACTTTATAACAGCAGGAGGTGCCAGCACCGAGGTTTTAAACTGCAACGGAATAGAAGTTAAATTAGCCAGTTTAAAAGGTGCTTCCGGTAATTTATTAAAGTCGAATTTTACTTCTTCCGGCGGCTGTGCAAATGGCCTAAAACCGCTGCTGTCGTTGGAAGTGAAGGGTAATGTATTGATGTCTAACTTTTTTACTACAGCTGTTACGCCCCCTTGCTTAACGGTATCCCAGGTTAATTTTTTTTCGGCTGTAAAAACCATCGGAACACTAACCGGCTTACTATAGTTTAGCTCCCTTTGAGGAAAAGGAATTTCATCCGGAACAGTATTGCAGGATGAAAATAAAACAGTAAAAAATACTATTGACAAAAGTATACTGAGTTGATACCCCTGTCTGTTTAATTGAATCATGGTTAGGTTTTTGGTAGTCGAATGATAAATGTACTTCCTTTTCCTTCTTTTGTTTCTACTTTCAATTCACCGCCATGTCCTTTGGTGATGATGTCGTAACTTAAAGATAAACCCAGGCCGGTGCCGTGCCCGGTTGGTTTAGTAGTAAAAAAAGGTTGAAATATTTTTTTCAAAATTGGGTGAGGTATACCGTTGCCGTTATCACTTACCCGAATCTCCACCCTGTTTCCGCCCAACTTGGCTGCAAGGGCAGAACCTATCACCCTCGTGCTGATGGATACGGTGGGCTCGTAATCATTTTTATTTTCCTTCACGGGCTCACCTTCCACTAAAGGATACGTAAGATTGTTCTTTTTTTCTTTAACGGCAAAAAAAGCATTGGTGAGTAAGTTCAATATAACTCTGCCAATATCCTGCGGAATAACATTAATTAATCCGATGGATTCATCAAAATAAGTTTTGATGGTAGCGTTAAAGGATTTGTCTTTTGCCCTTATTCCATGATAGGTAAGCCGTAAGTATTCGTCGGCCAATTCATTAATATCGGTGGGTTCTTTTTCTACGCTGCTGCTTCGACTGTGATTCAACATACTTTTTACAATTCCATCGGCACGCTTACCGTGATGCATTATTTTTTTTTCGTTGTCGATAATATCCGATGCAATGGCTTTTACTTCTTCAAAATTCCCCTTATCAATTTCCTGCTTCAGTTCGGCCATCAACTCGGTATTTAGTTCACTAAAATTATTAACGAAGTTTAACGGGTTTTGAATTTCATGTGCAATGCCTGCTGTAAGCTCACCGAGGGAGGCCATTTTTTCTGATTGGATAAGCTGCGATTGAGTGCTACGCAAATCTGCTAGGGTATGCTCTAATTCTTCTTTTTGCGCCAGCAGTTCCGCTGTTCTTTCAGCCACCAATCCCTCCAGTTCTTCCTTTCGTACGGCGATCACTTTGTTTAATTCATCTTCGTGCTCTCTTTTAATTCGTTCTTTTTCTGCTGCCTTACTTTGCCGGTTATGACTAAACAAAATGGCGGCCATCCATATAAACGTAAGGGTTTGTGCACTTTCAATATAATTGTCCCATTTATGAAAATATTCTTTGCTTACTAATTGGATAAAATCGCTTAAGAGGGCCGCCACCAAATAAGGCACAAAGGCTAATACGAACAGGCGCAATGCCCGCAGGTCTTTCTGGCGCAATAAAACAATTACAAAAGGCAGCAGAAATATATGCCAGATCCATTTGGTAATGTATTCAACTTGAAAAATTGCCTCTATTGCAAAAAGTGCAACGGAAAAGGATATTACATAAATCAATGGCTTTAACCATTCAGGTTTATTGTTGCTCGTGGCAAATTTGCGGAGTCGCTGTGAGAGTACAATACCAATTACAAAAGGAGCTACCGAAAGAGACATATAAAAACTTTAAGTTAGCATTAAAACTACGTGGATATTTTTAACTTACAAACACTGCAACGCTGCTGTGACTTTTTTGCTTCTTTCAATAATTAAAATCATTCTTTACTCAGGCCTTTTATCACTACATTACCTGTACCATTTTTATTACAGGGATAACCAAAATCCTTTTGCCATGCTTTTGAATTATTAATGGTTACATAAAATTCATCCAGATACTGAAGTGCTGATTTAATATATTTTGCATCCAACAATGTGCAACCGGTATATAACTTATAGATGTCATCTTTTAACCGGTTGAAAGTAGCAATTGTACTTTCAAAAATTGCTAAATCTTTAACGCAATAACCCCGGTAGCGGCGTTCCTTAACAGAACTCATCAGTAATGCCTCGGCGGGTTTTGCATAGGGTGCATTCACCAAGCCCGAATGATCGAAGTCATAAGGTATTGCCTCAGGAACAGCTAATGAATCGACAGCGAGCAGTTTAATATTTTGCAGGTACTCAACCGACCAATCTGTATTTCCAATCAAATACTCAAATACGGCCGCTGTTAAAAATGTTTCGGTATCGGTATCTTGCGGATACATTTTTCTTTTTACAACAACTAAGTTGTTTCGCTCCGCCATTTGCTTTTCATCTTCTAATAATATCGTGTAAAAGGACTTGTAGTTTTTATTGCTTTTAGCATCAATCAGCGTAACCTTTAACAGTTTTGCATTAAAGCTTTTGGGCGTAATCAAATTATATATTTTGTAGAGTAAGTATTCCTTTACTACATACGCATCCGTAAGACAAGGCATCACCATTTTAAGTTTATCCTGCCCCTTAAAAACAGATGACTGTAGTTTTTCATTATTAATAAAATGAATTAATAAGGGAGGATAAATACAGTTTTCTCTCATCTTTCTAAAATGACCCCTTGTTTTTGCTTCTACCTGCAAAGAGACTTCTGTGCTATCGGCATTTTTATATAACAAAGTTTGGGGACGATAAGGGTCGTTATCCGATCGGTCATTTAGTAAATCTTTGATGTTCCCCTTAATGGTAATATCCAATATTTCTTCATTATCAAATAATCTTGTTTTCATTTTAGAATCTGCAGTAGCCTGAGCGTTAACTGGTTTAGCGTTATAAGTAAGTAAAACAACCAGCCATGTTATTGTTAGATATTTTTTCATAAACTTTATTTTAAAAATCAGATAAAAATTATGATTCAATTTAATCTCTATAAAAAAATTCTACCGGTACGAGTTACTCACCATCTTAAACCGGCAATTGAATAATAAAAGTTGTGCCTTCTCCCACTTTTGTTTCTACTTTAATTTCTCCACCATGTCCCTTGGTGATAATGTCATAGCTTAAAGATAAACCTAACCCTGTTCCCTGTCCGGAGGGCTTAGTGGTAAAGAAAGGATGAAATATTTTTTCCAATACATTTTGAGGAATACCAGGCCCGTTATCACGAACAGAAATTGATACGCCCCCATCCCCTGAAGGGGTGATAATACGTTTTGTACTCACCCAAACCGTAGGATTATGTTTATCATCAGGGTCTGAGAACCCCCCTTTGGGGTGCAGGGGGGCTGCATAAAAAGCATTCGTCAATAAATTTAAAATCACCCTTCCAATGTCTTGTGGAATGATGTTTATTTTACCAATGCCTGCCCCGTCGGCAGACAGGCTTTCGTCAAAATCTGTTTTAATAGTGGCATTAAAGGATTTATCTTTTGCCCTTAAGCCGTGATAACACAGTCGCAAATATTCATCTACCAATGCATTAATATCTGTTGGTTCTTTGATGCCATTGCTGCTTCTGCTATGCTGCAGCATACCTTTTACAATAGCATCTGCCCGGCGGCCATGCTGGTTAATTTTTTGTTCATTTTCTTTGAGGCTATTGAGCAAATCGTCTTCAACTTTAAAATCACGAACTTCCTTGTTACGTTCTGCCAATAGTTCATCAATTAATTCTGCATTTAGATCAGAAAAATTATTGACGAAGTTTAAAGGGTTTTGTATTTCGTGAGCAATGCCTGCTGTAAGTTCACCAAGCGAAGCCATTTTTTCTGATTGAATCAATTGAGTTTGAGTAGTACTTAACTTATGGTAAGCTTTTTCAATTTCCTTAGCCTGCGCCAGTTCTCTTTCTCTTGTGCGTTCCCTTTCTGCCTTTATCACCCTTGCTTTTTGAAAACGGTGTAAGGAATAGGCTATGGCAAATAACAACAACCCATATAAACAGTATGCCCACCAGCTACTCCACCAGGGTGGTGTAATAATTATAGAAATAACTTTCTCTACCCAAATACCATTGCTCCTGCTAACAGCTTTTATCCGGAAGTTATATTTACCGGGCGGTATGTTAAAATAATATACCCTCAATTCCGAACCCGGCTGCCGCCATTCATTATCATAGTTTTCTAATTTGTAATAAATCACCTTATCCTCTGAATTACCATAATCAACCGCATTAAAACTAAAGGAAAATACATTTTGGCTATGTTGTAAATTGATCTCTTTTGTCTTATAAAGTGACTCTTGCAAGGGACCACCACTGCCGGCTTTTACAGCCTGGCCATGTAGCCAAAAACCGGTTAATTCAATTATTGGACTCCCGGGCCGGGCTTTAAGTTTTTCAGGATAAAAAGCAAAATAACCTTCATAATCGCCAAAAAAAATTTCTCCATCTTCACCTTTATGAGCAGTGCCATAAAACATGAATTGTGTTACCACACCACTCGCCTTACCATAATAAATAACCCAGTCTCTCTTTTCGTTTAACCTGTAAATTCCGGTTGCGGATGCCATCCAGATATTATTTTGATTGTCTGTTATCATTGAATGAATATCACTGATAGCAAACCCTATATTCCCTTCATCCAGTAAAGAAAAATTATCTGATTTTCTGTTATAGCGATACAAACCACTTTCTGCACCCACCCATATAACGCCCGCTGAATCACGGATAATACTGCTAACATTAGCGTCGGGCAGATAATGTTTAAACTTTCCGGATTGCCGGTTCAATCTGTTAACACCACCATTTTGCCAGGTGCCCACCCAAATATCATTACCTTCGTCCTCCAAAAAACTACTTGTAAAATTTTTACTTATACTGTTTGAATCAGCCGGGCTATTTATATAGTTCGTAAACTTCCCGGTTTGGGTGTTTAATATGTAGAACCCAAAACCAAAAGTACTGATAAATAAATTTGACTGATGATCTTGATATAACTTAAAAATATTTGCTAGACTATTTTTATCGTTGGGATTATGCAAATACCGGGTAATTTTTTTTGTAGTTGGGTTAATCTTATTTAATCCCCCATTTGTACTCAACCATAAGTCTCCCTGCTTGTCTTTATCTATATCATAAACTGTATTATTGCTTAAACTATTGCTATTGCCAGGTTCATTAATGTATTTAAGTATAGATGCATTTTTGATATCCTTACGAAAGAGACCACTATCTGTGGCAAACCAAAGTACCGTTGCCGATTCTTTATAAAAAGCATTTACACCAAAATTACCTCCATCGTTTTTGAAATAAGGGATGTTATTTGTGTAAATATCTATCCTGTATAAATTATTTTGCTGGGTACTTAACCATAGAAATCCATCAGAGGAAGGATAGGCAAGCCAGCCACTGTTATCTTTAAACTCTCCGGATTTATCAGCATTATTACCAAAATGAGTTAGCTTTTTTGTTGCCGGATTATACATTACCAAACCATTTGAAAAAGTTCCTATCCATAAATTTAGGTTAGCATCTTCGGTGATAAAGGTGATATGGTCATCTGTAGCTTTTACCGCAGGCCGACTTAATGCCGACGGATTAGCTGCATTGTAGCTGTATCTTTTAAACAAACCAGTTTTTCTGTCCATTGAATGCAATCCATCACCCATTGTACCCACCCAAAAATTTCCCCTGCTATCTTCAAAAATGGACCTCACTTTGTTATTGATAAGGCTATTTGAATTGTTGGGATCATGGAGATAACGGGTAAACTTGCCTGTGTTTCTATCGAATCGATTCAAACCACCTTCATTACTATTTTCCCATGGGAAACCGGTACCAACCCAAATGGTGCCTTCCCGGTCTTCGTACAATGCCCGGATTTTGTTATAACTAAGGCTTGTTGAATCTCCGTCTTTGTGGCTAAAATGTTTAAATGTACCTGTTTGCTCATCCAGCAAATCGAGGCCACCATAAGTTGCCACCCAAATTTTACCCAGGTGATCTATCAATACTGCCGTTACTGAATCATTGCTCAAACTACCCTGATCATTTTTGCGGTGTTGAAAATGGGTAAACGTGTTCGTCTCCGGATCAAATTTGTCGAGCCCAGTTCCATAAAAGCCAACCCAAACAATCCCGGCAGCATCCGTATTTACACATTCGGGATAAATGCCTCCAAGGGAATTAAGGTTTTTGGCATCGTTTTGATACCTTGTAATACGATTACCATCATACCGGGTTAAACAGCGGTTGGTTTGATCTGACAACCACATTACACCATGTATATCCTTTGAAATGCCATTAATTTTACCTAGAGAAAATCCGTTGGCTCCAGAGACCAGATTAAATTTTATAGTCTGGGTTTGTGCGATACTATCTTTTGCCTGTAACAATTGAAGAAAAAATAGGCACAAAAAAAGAAAGTGCTTCATGTTAATGTTTTTTTTATGATGCCGCATAATTTGGAATTGGTATATTTTGAGGAAAGCAATGCAAGTTGTTTTTGGTTTAGATATATATTATTTGATCAACCTAATTTAATGCTTTTTTTTACACTTGATATTTTATTTATACGAACGAACCGGTTTTTAAATGAAGAAGTGAATTACCCATCACGAACCATCGCATTTTTTTAATAGCATTTTGCTTGCATCTGTGTTTATCGTAAAATAAATGCGCCAAAAAAATTGCTGGCAACTATAAGATACTGCAAGAAAAGTAAACAACATTTCTGCATTCGAGATTTGTATCAGAACGGAATTCAACGTTAGTGGCTATTACCTTACTTACGATTAGTTACTAAATACAAGGTAAAAAAGGAACATCTTATTTCTAATAATTTTGTAGATTTACTAGACCCTATCAGAAACAACAAAAGTATTGGGTGGTTGATAGGCAGCAAAAAATAAAACCAAACTTTATTTTAATTTTTAATTTATATAAATCAGGGAGATTGCCTTGTTTAAATACACAGTTTTTGTTCTGTTAATTAGATTTTAAAAAATAGTCATCCGATATTAATATATTTATGTGCTGATTATCATGACTTTTACCAAAAATAACTAACCAAAATACCAACTATCACCCATTAAGCAGGAGATATGCCACAAGAACAATTATTAAAAGAACCTCCGAATATTAAATCAATGAATTACCAGGAACTATTAAAAAAAACGGAAGACTTTGTAAACCTGTTTTATACGGAACATCCTGATCCGGCGTTGCTTTACCACAACCAAAAACACACCGCAGAGGTGTTGGATAATACTAAAAGAATTGCAGATCATTTTCAGTTAGACGACCGTTCATTCTTTATTGTTTCCGCAGCAGCCTGCTTGCACGATACAGGGCATTTAATAAAAAGTGATGAAACCCATGAGTTAAAAAGTGTGGAATTAGCGCAAACATTTTTAAAAAGCATTGGTGTAAATGAAGAAGATATCGCTGAAATTAAAAGGTGTATCCTGTCAACAGCCATGCCTCAAAGGCCTGAGACTTTGGCTGAAAAAATTATATGTGATGCTGATTTATACAATTTGGGTACCAATACTTTTAGGGAAAAAAACAAGTTGATGCGGAAGGAAATGGAGGCTATCAATAGCAATAAAATTGATGGTATTACCTGGAGGGCATCTTCTATCAGTTTACTTGAAAACCATCATTATCATACCCAATATTGTCAATTATTATTAGATAAAACAAAAGCAGAAAACCTATCCGACTTAAAAAACAAGCAGCAGGAAAAACTAGCTAAAGTTAAATCAGCAGAAGGGTTGGCTGTTATTGATGACGAAAAACAAGTACTTAATTCCAATACAACTGTTGTTACCAAACCGCCAAAAATAAAAAAGAAAAACAGTCCTGTAAAAGGTGTGGAAACCATG
>JANPNY010000524.1:0-3838 GCA_031427745.1 Chitinophagaceae bacterium
CGGTGAGCCAGTAATATTTTCTACCCTGCGGATCGGTGCGTTCATCAAAATCTTCCTCGTACTTAGCGTAGGCTTGCTTGCACACTTTTACCCCTTTTATCAGCTCCAGGGGCAGCTTGGGAATATTTACATTCAGTAAAAAATGTTTGTCCAGTTTTTTCTTTAGCAAACTACTTACAATCTTTTTTATGTAAAACCGGGAGGCTGTAAAATCGGCTTCTACACTAAAATCCATCAAAGAAAACCCAATACTCGGAATGCTTTCTATAGACGCCTCCATGGCGGCACTCATAGTACCACTATATATTACATTGATAGAATGGTTGGCGCCATGATTAATACCACTGAGGCAGATAGTTGGTTTGCGATGCAGTATTTTATCAACAGCCAGCTTTACGCAATCTACCGGTGTGCCACTCACCTGCCAGGCTTCAATGCCACCAAACAAGTCAACCTTATTCATCCGCAATGGCTGCCCAATAGTAATGGCATGCCCCATGCCGCTTTGCGCTTTGTCTGGCGCCACAACAATAACATTACCTAAATCTTTAACCGCTTCCACCAGGTTACGAATGCCCGGCGCTGTAATGCCATCATCATTGGTAATAAGTATAGTGGGAAGTTGTTTCGCTTTCGCCATTTGTATAATTTATCAAGGTAGAAAATCGATTATGCTAATTGCATTTGCCTGAAAGCTACATAACCGTTTAAATTTAAATCTAACCAAACCTCAACCGGCAAAAAAACAGTTGAGCCTTAAAATAGCAACTATTTAAAATAATTAGCTAAACCAATGAAACAATGGTTTGCCAATAATTTGGCGGAAAGGCCATGGAATAGAAACCAGTATTAGTAAAAGCGCCGTACCAAAAAATATCAACATCTTTTTATGCTTGGCGGCATCTGTTTTTGCACGCTTTACACTTGCCCTGCCAACATGCACCAGTATCCAGGCCAATAACATTACACTTAAATGCTCCATTGTAAAAAAACGATTGTAGGGGTTTTTCATGTTATTCCCTAAGTCTTTCAATTTATCAAACCAGCCGTTGCCATAATAAAGCAGTAACCCAAGTAATAATTGAACATCGCAACTTATCATAAAAAAAAGGTTGCTTTTGTCGTCACTGTTGGTATACACCCGCTTTTTTATAAAGCCGCTCAATGCATTAATTAACGTAAGTACCCCAAAAAGTAATACAGCCCATCGAATAAGACTGTGTAACACAATAACTGTTTGCATAAATTGATTTTTTACAAAAATAAGAAGTGACAGTTGGTTGCAGCAATATTATTTAAACACACAACCTTAAAAAGAGCTAATACCAGGCAACAGCCCTTAAACCAAAATGCAGGTAACATTTTTATTGCGTCAACTTTTAAAAACTTCAGTTAGTTTTAAAAGAACCAGGGCGTTGCCCCGCAAAATACAGGCGGGGCCGGGCTTTTCGCTGCAATCTTTTTTTGCCAAAAAACAGGGCAAAAAAAGGATTTACGCTTCAATCCCTAACGCAGCCGGTCGTACAGCAAATTATCACCATCAGTAATGCAGCATCAAAAACTTTTAAAGATCAATGAATTAACGGGTCGATGGCTCCAAGAATGCGTTAACAAAAAATGTGTTAAGTCTGAGCAATTGATTTTACCGAAGTAGCAATAACTATCAACTACATCAAATTAAATACTGTCAATAAATTATAGTTAGCCCAAACTTCTGTCTTTTGTAGATATAATACTTCTTTCATTTTTTTATAAAAAAATAAATTTCATTAAACTAAATAGTTTAGTATCTTTGTACTAATCAAATTAGTTGCATTATGTCTCAAGCTGGTCAAAACTTAAAATATCTCCGCAAACTCCGGGGATGGACACAGGAAGAATTTTCCAATAAATTGGGTATTAAAAGATCGTTAATCGGTGCTTACGAAGAAGAGCGTGCCGATCCACGGTTGGAAGTATTAGAAATAATCGCTGATATTTTTAAACTCACGCTGGATGAGTTGCTTTTAAAAGACTTAAGCAATACCGGCAGCAGCTATTTAGCAAAACGCAGGCAACAAAAAATGATGACTGCAGAAAGAAACCTAATCCATTTTGTGCCGGTAAAAGCCGCTGCTGGTTATTTGGCAGGTTATGCTGATAGTGAATTTATTGATGAATTAAATACATTCACACTCCCTATGCTGGCTGGCGGTCAATACAGAGCATTTGAAATTATAGGAGACAGTATGATGCCAACACCCAGCGGCAGCATCATTGTAGGTGAAAAAATAGATAACAATCCCGATGAGATCAAAAGCAATCAGCCATACATTGTCGTTAGCCGCAACGAGGGTATTGTTTACAAAAGAATTGTAAAAAATAATCGGCAGAAAAATAAGTTTACCCTGGTAAGCGACAATCCGCAATACCAGCCTTACCAGGTAAATGCGGAGGACATAGTTGAGCTTTGGCATGCTCAAATGGTGCTAAGCAAGGTAAGCCAGCAACAACGTTGGGATGTAGATTCGTTAGCCAACATGGTAAATAATCTACAAAGCCAGGTGAGTAATATGAAGAAGAAGATGAACTAATGGTTGATGGTGGTTGGGTATGGTTTAAAGTGGTTGAATGTAGTTGAAAATTGTTTAATGTTGTTGAAAGGGGTTGAATGTTGTTGAAATAATCGACAGGTTTGCTGATTGATAACGTTGATAATAGAAACCTGTAAATACTATTTATACTAATTTGAACGATTAACCACTACCCTAAAAAACAGTGCATAACTTTTAAAAACTACCCTAATAATTTTCATAATTTTAATTCAGATACATCCATTAAACATTAAAACGCACAATTATGATTAAGTTACAAGTGATTGGCAACCTTGGGAAAGATTGCACAGTTAAAGAAGTAAACGGGAAAAATGTTATTAATTTTAGCGTTGCTCATTCAGAACGCTATAAAGATAACCAGGGAAA
Source organism: Chitinophagaceae bacterium (assembly GCA_031427745.1). GTDB lineage: Bacteria > Bacteroidota > Bacteroidia > Chitinophagales > Chitinophagaceae > Ferruginibacter. Next base: position 2,961 of record JANPNY010000524.1, read on the forward strand.
CCAAAAGGAAAGAACTACTTGGGTAGAATGTGCCTATTGGACAGATAAAACAGCTGTAGCGCAATATCTTACCAAGGGAAAAACCATCTATGCTGAAGGTGCTCCGGACGTAGATGCCTACATGAACAAAGACAACCAGGCAGCTGCAACTTTACGAATGAGGGTACAAACAGTTCAACTCCTGGGCGGTAATAATCCGGATGGCCAGCAGGGTTCACCTGCGACCAACAATTACGCTGGAAATACACAAAACTCAGCTTCTACAACCAGTGCATCTGTTGCTTCCACAAGCAGCACAGCAGATGATTTGCCATTCTGATAAGGATCTACTAAATTAAAATAGCTGGCTGTAAGTCGGCTATTTTAACTTATACAGATAAAGCTTCTTTCTAAAATAATTTTATAAATTAATAAAGTTCAGCAATTAGGTGCTCATTTTAATTGGCTTTCGAAAGTTGAAAATGGGTGTTTATTTAGAAGCTGATGGAGTAAATCAAATAGGTACCTGGTAAATAATAAAAAGTGAAAATAAAAGCTCCTTTATCAAGCTGATTTTATTTTATTAATAATTCCAAGCACTTCAATAGTTTTCGTTTTCAATTGTAGATAATCTTCATTTTGCAAAATATTTTTTGAAATAAGTTTACCGCCAATTCCCACAGCTGCTGCCCCGCTTTTAAACCATGCCTTGATGCTTTCTTCCGATGCATCCACACCTCCTGTAACCATAAAATCGAGGCCGCTAAACAAAGGCGCTACAGACTCTACAAAGCCCGGCCCCAGTACATTTCCTGGAAATAACTTTACTAAACAGCACCCTGCATTTTGCGCTAAATGTATTTCAGTGGCTGTCATGCAGCCCGGGATCCACAATATTT
>JANPNY010000525.1:0-1575 GCA_031427745.1 Chitinophagaceae bacterium
CCATTCCATCCACCATTTGGTTAACCCTTAGGTTACCGCTACCGCTAAAGCCACGGGTGGTAGGCGTTTTAAAAGTTAGCGACGATGTAACAACATCTACTCCTTTTAAATTTCCTAAAATATCGTAATAATTAACAGCCGGAGAGTTACGGATTGTGCTGGTGCTTATCCTTTCGATAGATACCGGCGATTCTAATATTTTCAGTGAAGTTTTGGTAGCCGACACCACAACCTCCTGGCCCAAAGCATTGCTTGGTTTAAATGAAACCGCTACAACTTCCTTTTCTTTGGTTACAGTTATTTCCTGCAGTACATAACCAACCGATGATACCAGTAAAACAGCTGGCAGTTTTGGCACATCGATTTTAAAATTCCCTTTATCATCGGTAAAAGTGCCGGTATTGGTTCCTTTAACAGTTATTGTTACCGCAGCTACCCTTTCTTTGGATTCACTGTTTTCGACCTTTCCGGTAATGGTTGTAATTTGGGCTTTTGCACCAAAAGATAAAATGGATGCCAAAAGCAAAGCCAGCAGATAGCGTTTCGTTTTTCTCATATAGCAATGTTTAGAAGTTATTTAAAAGCAAAGTAATGAATGTTATTTCTTAACAAAAATTTATTTCTTCTACCTGTTTAAAATTAGAAAAAGCATTATTGGGCAGTTAACGCCCGGGAACTTAATTTAGTGTTATGAAATCATTTCAATTTCCTCAGCAAACAGCTTTTTATAGTGGTAAAGTACGGGATGTATATACTATTGCAGACAAATGGCTGGTGATGATAGCAAGCAACCGGATTTCTGCATTTGATGTAATATTACCCCATCCTATCCCTTTTAAAGGACAAGTATTAAACCAGATAGCTGCATATATGTTGCAGGCCACCAGCGATATTTGTCCTAACTGGCTAATTAATACCCCTGCCGCCAATGTGAGTATTGGTAAAAAATGTACACCCTATAAAGTAGAAATGGTTATACGGGGTAACCTTACAGGCCATGCCTGGCGTACGTACCAGAGTGGTAAAAGAGTATTATGCGGTGTAGAAATGCCGGAGGGTATAAAGGAAAATGACTTTTTTGAAACGCCCATTATTACGCCTACCACCAAAGCAAGTGAAGGACATGATGAAGACATCAGCAGGGAGGAAATAATCAAACAGCAAATTGTAGATGAAGCAGATTATGCTGTACTGGAACAATATACCCGTGCTCTTTTTAAAAGAGGTAAGCAAATTGCAGCCAAACAGAATTTGATTTTAGTAGATACCAAATACGAGTTTGGAAAAATTGGCGATACTATTTACCTGATGGATGAAATACATACGCCGGATTCTTCCCGGTATTTTTATGCCGACGGTTACCAGGAAAGACAAGCTAACGGTGAACGACAAAAGCAACTGAGCAAAGAGTTTGTAAGAGAATGGCTGATCGCCAACAATTTTATGGGTAAAGAAGGGCAGACTGTTCCGGAAATGAGTGAAGATTGGATCGCCACCATCAGTAACCGCTACATAGAATTATATGAAAAGGTTATTGGCGAAAAATTTGTTCCACAATCATTAACCGATGAGGAA
>JANPNY010000526.1:0-12357 GCA_031427745.1 Chitinophagaceae bacterium
GCAGAATCAGCAGCAAGAAAGTCTGTAAAGATAAATACAGGTAGCTCCTCTGCTTTGCTTAACCTGGGAAATATTTTAGTGCAAAAAGGAAATGGAGAGGAAGGCGTACAATACATTACTAAAGCTATTGAGAAAGACCGGAACAACGCATTTGCCTGGGAAAGTTTGGCTACCATTTCTATGATGCAACATGATTATTTTTCTGCAGAGCAATGCTGGCAAACGGTTGTTTCTTTAAAACCGGGCGATGCCAAAAACTGGATTCAGCTTGGCCTTGTAAAAGCAGGATTAAAAAAACAGGATGATGCTGTAGCATGTTTACAAAAAGCTATTGAAACCGATTCATCAAATTCACAAGCCTGGAGCCAGTTAGGGATAATGGAACTGATGCGTAATAATTTTGGAATAGCTGAAAAGGCATTAATGAATGCATTGGCAATTGCTCCCGATGATGAAAACAGTCATTATCATCTTGCACTCGTTTTTCTATCGCAAAACAATATCGACAAGGCCAAAAAAGAATTTGACAGAATATTGCAGCTAAACCCAAACCATGTTAAAGTATTAACAGAAAGAGGCGTATTAGAACTCGGTACGGCCAACCGTGATGCTGCAAAAACATATTTTAACAAAGCGCTGTGTATAGATCCTGATTATAAAAAGGCCGCTGATTATTTACATCAAATTATAACAGCAAAATAATAAGATTTTTTCTGATTTTATACATCCCAGGATAAAGGAAGTATAGAAAATCGAAATGCTGTTATAAGAAGGTTTTATCCAAAGAAAACAGACTTCAATAAAGTGTCTTCAAAAGACAAAAAGTAGAAACAATGATTAATAACAGACTCGTTAAAGAGTTTGGTTACAAAACGCCTAATAAACTACATTTACTAAAACCAAAAGTCGCTATCATTGCTTGAAAACAGCCCCAATTAAAGTACGTTCTTCTGCTAATTATGTAATAGTGGTAGTTTTAAAGTTCGATGAAGTAGAATAGCAGCTGGTCTATTACAAATTACCAGATTTACAGAATAAGCCTTCACCTAATTCTACCGAGAATCAGTTATACAAAAACCCATTATTAAACTGGTTAAAAATAATCACACCAATTACAGTAAATAGATATAACGTGCAACAGCTATTCCATTTGCAAACAACACGAAGTGATTTAGTCGTTATAATACCTTCTTTGATTGATTTATCTATATTTGATTTACAAAAAATTGCCATACAATGAATTTTGAAACCAGTAAAGTATTTAACGATCCGCAATTTCAATTAGCCCCTGTCATCAACAACCTTATATTTTACAATGAAATTGATATTTTCCCCGGAATTGTTTTAGAAAATAATTACACTGCTATCAAAAAAATAATACAGGATACAAAGCGATACGAATTGTTTTTGCAACAAAAAGGCCGTCGTCCAAATTATGATGTATATGCTTGCTTCCAGCCTTTTAACGAAGCCGTAAAAGCATTGTATCCCTTTTTGAAAAGACTGCAGCAGCAAGTTAAAAAAGGGGATGTCATCTTAAATATGTGGGATAGGTCGGGCTGGCTCACCACGCTGCTTTCAGGGCTGTTTCCAGAGCAACATATCATTACTACCTGGGAGGGCAACAAGGATATCCTGGGTTATAAAGGTTTTTCATTTTGGATGAAAGAAAACAAAAACGTAACTATTTTATTTTGTGATTTAAATGCCCCCTTGCCCATAAAAGAAAAGAGTATTGGATTCTCAATTGGGTTAGATGCTTTTCATCGGTTCAATCAACATTTATTGATTAATGAATTGATGAGAGTAGTGAAAGATGATGGTGCTATTATTTTTCCGCATGTACACTTAAGCAATTCGGAGCCTGATCCCTTTTTTGAAAGAGGGGGAAAGCAACGACATGGAAATGATTATGACCAGGCATTCCAACTTTTAACTACCAATACAAATTGGAAAGGCTTTGTTTTTTCGGAACCTGCTTTGTTCAGGGCAAATGATATTGATTGTGCAGCATCAATACCAGTAATATCCAATCCCAATACATGTGATTACAATGCGATGCTTGCCCTTTTACCAAAGGCATGGGAGAATGAATTGTTGAGTGCTTTTACTTTAAAAGATATTTCAACTATCGAAGATTCATACATCCTGGTAAATTCATTATTGCAAATTGATCTGCACCAGCAGCGGGTATCCATTGATTTCAATCACATGAATGGCGCTGCCGGCTCATTATTAAAACGTCATCCTGTTTATTTGGAACGCATAAAAAATTTAGTGGATTATCACATTACAGAATTGGCAGCTAAAACAATTTATCTGGCCAATAAAGGATTTTCTATACATGAAATTGGTGGTTTTTTACAGGCAGATAAAGACACCTTACTAAGCGAATTAAAAATTTTGGAAGCTGTTGGTTTATTGCAGGTATTGCCTATTTCTTATGATGGATTCCGGTTGCAAAATCACCTGATATCGCAGCAATACATTATTCCAAAATACAAGCAACATTTAAAAGCATTATGGAAAAATTCGGTAGCGCTGTTTCCTGAAAATATTGCACTTGTTTCCTTAATGGATGGTAGCGAGTTCACCTACAAAGATTGTGACGACATTATAAAAACCATCGGGTTCACCCTGCAAAAAAACAATATTAAAAAGGGAGATAAAATTATCATCTGTTCCAAAAATCATTCAGAAGCTATCTTATTATTTTGGGCTTGTATGCAGGCAGGTGTTGTGGTGGTTCCAATTGGCATGCATTTGCCAGCCGCCGCTTTTACTTATATTGTAGAACAAACCAACCCTGTTTTATGCGTTACCAATCAAAGCTTTTTAGCCGAAAACAAATATAGTTTTGGCGACATTACCACCATCCTTTTTGATGAAGCAGTAATGCAAGAGGATGATAACGGACTTTATTTTTCAAGTTGGTTAACAGAAGAAGAATTTAACTACGAGGAAGCAACGATATCCCATACCGATGAAGCGGTTATTTTATTTACTTCCGGATCTACCGGAATACCAAAAGGCGTACAATTATCTCATGGTAATTTATACCGGAGTGGCCGGTTAATAACAGAAACTTTTTGTTGGGAAACTGAGGATCGCTTTTTAGCATTCGGCGGTTTAGATAGTATGAGTGGTTTACGCAATGCTACCATCGCACCCGCTCATGTAGGTGCAAGCGTAGTTATTCCTAGAGAAGCCTCCGGCAATAATTTGTTTACTATTGTTGAGGATGTTGCTCAAAACAAGGTTACTATTTTGGGGTGCAACCCAGCAATGCTTCATCAACTTGTAAAGCATAAAGATAAAATTGGAAGCCAGTTAAAATCGGTTAAAACACTTATTTGCACCGGCAATAAATTAAGCGACACACTAAGAGCCGATTTTAAAAATGCATATAATTTACCGATACTTAATTATTACGGATTAACAGAAACAACCGGTATCTGCATCTCCCAATCAATGCCAGATGAGCAGATAAATCTGGATACTATTGGAAAACCAATTGATTGCATTGCCCAGATTGTAAATGAAAAGGGAGAAGTATTACCAGCAGGAAAAGAAGGCGAACTGAGGATTTTTAGTGAGAACCTGATGCAGGGCTATTTTAAAGATAATAGTCAAACAGCATTGGTGCTAAAAAATGGATGGTTTTATACACAGGATTTGGCCCGTTATACAGCAGACGGAAATATCGAACTAAAGGGAAGAAAAAGGGATATTGTAAAAACAGCTACCGAAGAGTTGGTTTACCTAAGTGTGGTTCAGCAATTTATTAATAGTCTTTCGATTGTGGAAGATTGTTTTGTATGCTCTTTTCAAAAAGAAAATACTGAAAAAATAGCTGCATTCATTGTGCTGAAAAAAGGCCTTGATGCAAATGAGCAAGTAGTAAGGTTGGAAATTAAAAATGCCATTGTAAAAAATTTAGGAGAAAATAAAGTTCCCAATAAAATAACATTTTTACCGGCACTTCCTTACAGCGAGAACGGAAAATTATTAATCAATCAATTAAATAATGAGTAATACAAATATTAACAGCCTGTTCCAAATATTGCGTCAACCAGCTTTAAGCAATCGATTATTTGCTCAAATGCATGATGATAAAATAACCTACGGCCGCCTGCAGGAAGAAATCGGAAAACTACACGCCATCTTTCAAAAAAATGGCGTAAAAAAAGGAGACAAAGTAATTCTTTCTACCAATGACGATTACCATACTGCACTATTTTTTCTTGCATTTCTGCGGTATGGAATGGTAACAATATTTATTGATCCCGATGTGCCAGCCCGTCGTGCAATGGCCATTATCGAGAAAACAGGTGCCAATATTTTTGTAATGGACACTGATTTGTTTGTAACAAGAGGTATTGATACCAACGTAGTTTCTTTCTATTTAAAAATAAATAAAGAAGCTCAAAAGAAAGGGATGCTTTTTGATAGACTATTAAAAAGCAAAAAAGCAGCAACCCCTACCGATGAATTTATTTTTCCTGCCATTTTAAATACTGCTGTTGAAGCTCCGCAAACAATTGAAAACATTGAAGCGGATGATGTAGCCTATATTTTATTTACATCGGGAACTACTTCCGATCCAAGAGGCGTAATGATATCTCACGGAAATCTTTTCGCTCATTTGCATACCCTTAAAAAAGTATATGGGCTAACTGAAAATGACCGCATACTAAATATCCTGATGCTTTACCATGCAGATGGAATTATACAAGGTCCATTATTAACAGCCTTTAATCAGGCTACCTGGATAAAGCCATTTCGTTTTGATCTGTCTAATATCGGCGATCTTTTCAACGCTATTTATAAATACCGGATTACCCATTTTATTACTTCTTTTAAAGTGCTTCAAACTTTATTTTTTTTAAACTAATGGAATATGTATAATTTTTTACTAAAATGGTTTGATAAAAAGTACGCAAATGTTTTAATCTTTTTATGGTACCTTTTTCTCCTATTGCTGGTTTTTCATTATTTACATTCTGATAACGGACGCTTTAAATACATTGGATTTTAAATGGTAAATGCCAGGAGCATGCCTTCTAAACAAGCCATACCCGAAGGTTTAACGCCTGATGATTATTGAATAGAAAACTCCTTTTTCAATAATACTTCCCGGGTATTTTTACCAATAGTTACAGCATATTTTCCGGCATACAATTTCCAGCTGTTGGTTGCCTTGTCCCATTTTTGTAGTTCGTTTACCGGTACAGAGAGGCTAATTACTTTTACCTTTCCCTTACCGATACTAACTTTTTTAAATGACTTCAATTCTTTTAACGGCATGCTGTCTAACCCGGGATAATCAATCTAAACCTGCGCCAGTTCATCTGCATCAAACTTTCCGGTATTGGCTACATTTAATGTAAAGCGAATGGTATCCTGCAATTGATACGTAGCAGCTGGTTGCTGTTGTTATTTTCCATTTCACTAATAATTGTTCCACTTAATGGAAAATAAAATAACTTAAATATTCCTAACTGATTGAATTTGAGTACTTTATTTTTCTGGCACCAATTGGGATTAGTTACTATCAAATAACTAAACCCAACGAAAATGAAAACTATCACTACCTTACTTATCAGCATCATTACCCTGGTTACAACTACAAACGCTACAAACACTCCCACTAACCTGGAAATTACCAGCACAACACTAGTAGCAGGTTCTGTATTATCAGCAGGAACAAACAACAACACATTAGTAATAAGCTGGACAGCAAAAAATGAAGCAAGCCAAAGTCGTTACGAAATTGAGCGGTCATTTTATAGTAAGAATTTTAATACAATTGCTACCCTGCAAATTTCATTCTCTAACAGCAACAGTATTAAAAATTATAGAATAAGTGATGATGCTGCTGCATTAACAGGAAGAACAGTTGTTTACTACCGGGTAAAGCAGGTAGCTGCAAATGGCAACGTAACCTATAGCAACGTTTCGGTGGTGAATTTACAGGAGGCGAAAAACAACAGCAACTTAACTGTTACAAACAAAACAAATGCTTCAATCCGTTTTTCGGCTTCACAAAATGGTAACGCTGTTATCAGGATAATGGGTGTTACCGGCAAAACAGTTGCAACGCAACAAGCCAGCATCAGCAAGGGTATTAACACATTGCAATTAGAAAATCTGGATGGCGTAAAAAAAGGAATTTACATCACCGAAGTTGTTGTGAACGGTGTAGTGGTTGATAACCAAAAAGTAATTATTGATTAAGCATCAACAAGACTAAAATATAAAAACTGCAGTTTGATTTACAATCGGGCTGCAGTTTTTTTTGTATTGGGTCAATAAAAATATTGGGCACTTATCTTAACCGATCAAGCTAACTGGCGGGTTATCCTGCAAAAAATATCATCCCAACATCAAAATAAATTTCCTCTTTTATACAATTACTGCAAACCGGCCCCATATAAGCATTCATTGCAATAATATCATGAAATCCGCCGTTAAATACCAATTAAAGGCCGTATTAGGCTTAAAATTCCAATATCTAATCCAATCCAATGCATTCGATTCAATTAATCAAGGTAAAAAACGCAGTCCGTAAAATACTACTGCTTACTATTTGCAGCACGTTGTATTTATGCAAAACTACTTTCGGCCAAACAGTTACCAAGCAATTGTATTTATCAAGTCCGGGGCAATCGCTGGACAGGATAGATCCGGTAGCAACTGCCGATGGGACACTTGACCAAACCCTTGGCATAACACCCTCTTCGCAATATTTATATGCCTTTAGAGGAGCCTCTAAAACTGATTTCTGGAGATATGATATTGTTGCAAATACATGGGCCACCATGGCTGCAACACCGGGAGTTATATCAAGGGGCGCAGCACTTACCACCAATGGTATAAATATCTATGCTTTAAGAGGTGCCTCTAATGCATTTTGGAGGTATGATCCGGTTGCAAATACATGGTCGGTGTTAGCTAATACGCCCGTTAATGCTTCATCCGGGGCGGCATTGGTTCATTTAAATGGAATTATTTATGCATTTACAGGAGATGCGGCTAATACATTTTATCAGTACAACATTGCAACTAATATATGGAGCCCATTAGCAGGTACCCCACCTCCTTCAAAAGTAGATTGGGGAGGTAGCCTTACAACTGATGGCACCAATATTTATGCTTTAAGGGGAAATAACTCAAATGCTTTTTGGAAATATACCATTTTAACAAATACCTGGTCGGTTTTATCTTCACCGCCTGCTACAATAAATGCAGGTGGAGCTTTAAGTTTTGATGGCATAGCTATTTACGCTTTAAGAGGTGGCAGTACCAATAATTTTTACAAATACAATATTGGTGCAAACACCTGGTCAACGCTTGCCAATACTACCAACACTATTTCAATTGGTGGTGCTCTTGCGTCTGATGATCCCAACACTTATGCTTTAAGAGGCAATGCTTCTAATAATTTTTGGAAATTTAATGGCACCGCATGGTCTGCTTTGGCAAATACTCCATCAAATGTTGATTCCGGTGGAGCCGTTATTAAGTTTGGCTCTACAAGTAAAACAATAACGTTTACACAATCGCCTGCTTTATGTAGTAATCTAATCATAAAAGCTGGCGTAATTTCTGTCACAAATTATATCAGCCTTATTTATGGAACCATGCCGGTATATCCGGCTATAACGGCAACTCTAAAATATGGTGCTACTACTATTATGACGCTTGTAAATCCCATATACAATAGTACAACTGGCCTTGTTACCTGGGCAGGAAATTTACCCGCCGATGTAATTGTACCTGGTGGACAAACTATCACATTAAATATTACAACCCAACAAGCCGGCGTTTCATTTAGCATATTGTACGATAGCCAGACAAAGCCATCCAAAATTGAATTCCCTGTTTCAACCTATATCAATGTTAGTTCCGTAAATGTTTATAATGCAGCATTCCCTTTGGGAACTGTTGTTGCTACCACGCTGGCAGGCTCAACCAGGTATATCCGTACCACCGTTACAGATCCTTTTGGTTTTGCTGATATCACCGGATTAAATGTTACGGTTACTCCTCCCGGTAGCACCTTTGCAGGCATTTCAGTAAATGCGGCAGGCTGCACCAGGGTGTATGAAAATTCGTGGACTGTTCCTGCCGGAACTGGCACCTACAGCATTAATGCCACCGCAAAAGAAGGGTACGAAAATACTGTCACGCATTCCGGCAGTACAAGTATTACAACATGTGTTGACTGCCCCCCAACTGCCAATAAGGATTTTGCAATTGGTAATGGTGGCGAGCCTTTGGATATTGATGTGCTGGCCAACGACACCGACCCCAATAATAATATTAATCCTGCTTCTCTCACCATATTGGTAGAACCGAAAAACGGTAATGTTATTATAGATAATAATAGAATTACTTATTTGCCCAATGGTATATTTTCCGGAAACGACACGTTAACGTACGAGATTTGTGACCTTACTGCACCAACACCTCTTTGCGCCAGTACACAAGTTATTGTTAATGTGCTACCTGTTACATTTAACACCTGCGCAGATGCCGTAAAAAGCAAATTGTATTACATACCTTATGCAGAAGATGATGCACAAATAGCATTGAAAAAATCTTCCAGTAGTGCATTAGCATCCACTAACCTTCGCACTATTATCAGTTTAAAAATATCTTATCCGGGTATGACGTTGGTTTGGGATCACTGGGAAGATGGCTACGAAATAAATATTTTAAATCCAACCCAATTAACTACACAAATTTGGGGTGATGGCAATATTTACAATGGCTTTGCACCCGGATATCCTACTGATATTATCCCTGCCGGTGGTAGCATTGTACTAGACAATACCATGGCTACACCAAGGGTGGCATCCAGTATATTTTATGATGGAAAAGATAAGCTGTATTCGAGCGCACAAATTTCTGTAACGCAGGTATGTGGTGAGCCATCAACCATTGCTGTGCAATGTATGAAAACCAATGTATCGGCCTATCCTACTGAATTTGGTAAATCTTTTACATTACCGGTTGGGCAGGATTTACCCAGCAGGGATTTCCTCTACACCGCCTTATTTTTAAGGGCAGCTGAAAATAATACGTCTGTTGAAATGGACAGGGACAATGATGGCAGCTTTGAAACCAAATTTACTTTAAATGAAGGCCAGGTGATGAGGGTAGACGATGCTACGCTGCCTTCCGGTATAAAAGTTAAAGCAGGTGCTGTAATAACCAGTGATAAACCAATTGGATTGGATGCCCATTTTGCAGGAGTAGATAATTATTCATCCAGGGAGGTGCCGATTTTTCCGGCTACCTGGTATTCCAATATCTATTATACACCAGTACCAACCACCGGCCCCGCTGTGGCTCCGCATGATACAGCCGTGGTGATGTTATACAACAGTTTAAGCAGGGATTTAAACATCAACTGGAGCTCGGGATTACCATCCAGCGGTACCATTTTGTTAAAAGCAAATTCAGCTGAAAGATTTGCTATGCCGCTTTCCGCAACTGCTGCCTATAAATTTACCAACCCTACAAAAGAATCTTTTGTAGCCCTTGAAATTGTAGACTCCTACACACCAGGTGGCGGAGGAAATGATGGAGCAACCAGAGATTGGGCATTTAACCTGATATCGGAAGCCAGGTTAACTGATTTTGCAAGTGTGGCATGGGCTCCCGGATCAATCGACATGACCCGGAACGATAACCCCATCTGGGTTACGCCAACAGCAAATACCATTGTGTATGTAAAATACGATGGCGATGTATTAAATGGCCCCAGCATAAGCCCCTGCGGGTTAAAATACGATGTAGCCATACCGTTAAATGCACTTAATTATACCAAGATAAAAGATGCCAGTGATAATAACCAGGGAGGAACTTCAGTTTTTACCTGCAATGGCGCAAAAATAGCTGCTGTTTATGGGGAAGATCCGGCCACGGCTCTTGCAGGAAGCCCCAGCTGGGATGTGGGGAGCACTATACAATCCTTTTGTAAAGAAAAACTGATTTTTGCAAATATTGACAATGCAGTAACACTGGTAAACACACCAGTTACAATCGACATCTTAAAAAATGATGCCGGCTTTTTGGCAATCATCGATCCTGCTACGGTTAAAACTGCTGGCTTGTTGCAACCGTTAAACGGCAGCATCATTATTAATACAAATGGCAGCATCATCTATACACCCAACACAGCATTTGTTGGCCTTGATTCTTTTAAATACAATGTTTGTTCAACACCATTCCCGGTTGTATGTGGCACAACAACTGTATATGTTACCATCGGCTCCTGTCCATCGCCTTCTGGCAAAAACATTATTTCCGGGCAGGTGTTCCTCGATAAAAATCAGGATGGCGTAAAAAATGATGGTGGCACCGGATTATCACCGGCAAAAATATATTTGTATGTAGATGGCAACTGCAACAATTTAATTAATACTAATGAATTGGTAGATTCTGCAAACGTGGATGTAAATGGTTACTACCAGTTTATTAAATCGCCTGAAAAAATAATAGCCGATAATTTTGATGGAGTAGCAGGCGGAAACACTTGTGCTGCAGGATCTGATGGCACAGCCACCTGGAAAAATGATTGGGTAGATGCTGGCGATCCTTCTACCGGATTTTGTGTTACTCCGGCGCAATCTGCAGCAAATACCGATGTTGAAATAGTACAGGACAGTACTTTTAGTTTTGCCCTTAGGTTGGACGATGCAAGCAGGTCTGCAACACGGGAGTTTAACCTGGAATTTGCAACAAAAGCATTTCTAAGTTTCTCCTATCGTAAAGCAACTACCTCCTTATCAACAGGAGAAAATATTTTTGTTCAATTATCCAATGACGGTTCTATATTTAATACCATCTATACCATTGCTGGCAATAGCACATTTAATTCTAATTATGTTGATGTAGCCAATATCAGTATCAATACGGCAGCTTATAATATCGGTAACAAAGCTTTTATCCGTTTTGCCACCAACAGCAGTACAGATGAAGGCGACCTTGTATTTATTGACAATATCTCCATTAAATTTTTACAGTACGATCAATGCTATCTCATCGGCCTCAACCCAGCATCATTAGCAACCAACACATTTTTAACCACAGCAGCTACCCGGTCATTTAAATTCAACACTTCGGGCACCTGCGAAAACACCCTGGATTTTGGTGCAAAAAAGATATCGACCTATGCTGTTAATGATGAAAACAGTACCTGGCAGGATGTAAATGTTAGCGGGGTTGTTAAGCAAAATGATTTTGATCAGGAAGCCAATACACAAAATTTTGGCAGTTTCCTAAATGCTTTAAATTATACTTCGCTGGCAAGTGGTGCCAGTATTAGTGGAAAAGATAAAACAGGCACCTTTGTAGCCAATGCAGCCACGCTGGTATTTACTTCCGCAGGCAATTATGCGATCGATCCGGAAACGGCCTTTACCGGTACAATAAGCTTGCCCTACAGCATCTGTGATAATGGCAGTCCGGCTGCCTGCGACACTGCATTCCTTGTAATTACTGTAGATCCTTTACCATCAGCCGCCAACTCGGTTATAGCCAATAACGACGAGGATATCAGCTACGGTAATTCAATAACCAATAATCTTTTTGTAAACGACAGGGACCCTAAATCCTTTTCATTTTCTGCCATATCATACAGCTACGATACCAATGGAGATGGAATCCCTGATGTTACCACCCTACCCGGAGCATCAACTGTTGCAGGTGTAGATATGTATAACAAGCCTGTTTTAAATGCTGGCACATTATCAATCAATTCTTCCGGAGTATATGTATTTACGCCCGTTGCCGGATTTGTGGGAAGCATTGATGCATCCTATTTAATTTCGAATACAGCAGGCGCAATTGCAGGTGCTAACCTTCATATAGATGTATTGGCAAATATAAACGGCACGCAAAACGATCCACCGTTTGCGGGTGATGATTTTGGTTATACAACCGTTAATCAACCGGTAACGGGTTCTTTTATTGCTAACGACAGTGATCCCAATGGAGATCAGCTTTCATTAAATGGAACTACAATAACAACGGGTGTTGCAGGCAACAGCATTGGTGCGCCGGTGGCTACCGTACAAGGAGGTTCTGTACAATTTTACACTAACGGCACCTATACATATACAGCTCCGGTTGGATATATGGGCCCCGATTATGTTACCTATTCAATTTGTGATGTTACAACAACTGCACCCCAGCCATTATGTGCCAATGCGATATTGCATTTTTTCCGCCTCCGGCTTATAGCCGAACTTCGACGCCTCCCCCGCGATATTCACCTCCAGCAGGATGGGCATCGTCTTCGATTGTTTCTCCGCGCACCGGTTGATCTCCTGCGCCAGCGCCAGG
>JANPNY010000527.1:0-10695 GCA_031427745.1 Chitinophagaceae bacterium
ATTACCTAACTGCCCCAGTGAGCCGCCGTTGTGTCTATTGACCAACGGCAGAACGTATGAACAGATTTCACTTAATTGTAAAAAAATATACCTTCATTACTAACAAAACGTAAGCATTCCAAAAGAAACATTCCTTCATTAATGCTAACCTCATTTAAAAGCCAGGCTTCGGCTGTTGGTCAAAACACCAGACAGCGGCCTACCAGAATAGCTTCGTTCTTTTAAAATCATAAAAGGAAGACCAACAAGGGCAAAAAGAGAGGCGCTATTATGGACCGCCTCTTTTTATTTATAACCTACGATTTTAAAAATTCAATATTTACCATTTTTACATAATTGTAAATAGCAAATACCCTATTTCAATCCATTGATAATAGCCACAAACTCATTAGCGATTAGCGAAGCACCACCCACTAATCCGCCATCAACATCGGGCTGGCCAAAAATTTCTTTTGCATTGGCAGCTTTTACGCTTCCGCCATATAAAATTGAAATGCTTTCTGCAACTTCTGCACCATATTGTGCAGCCATTACAGCACGAATGTGTGACTGAATTTCCTGCGCCTGGGCGCTGGTGGCGGTTTTGCCGGTACCTATTGCCCAAATGGGTTCGTAGGCAATGATAAAGCCTGTCAATTGCTCCGCAGACAAATGAAACAGGCTTTCTTTTAACTGGTTTTCTACAAAACTGTTTTGTGTACCTGCCTCCCGGATTTCCAATGCCTCGCCGCAACAAAAAATTGGTTTCAATCCATTCTCAAAACAAATATTCACTTTTTCAGCAAGCATGTCGTTGGTTTCATTAAAATACTCCCGTCGTTCACTATGGCCAATAATAACATATTGAATACCGATACTGGTGAGCATGGTAGCACTTACCTCGCCGGTAAAAGCGCCCGATTTTTTACTGTAACAGTTTTGGGCTGCAACAACAATATTAGGTTGCCCGGTTAATAGTTCTTTGATGGTAACCAGGTAGGGAAAAGGAACGCCCAGAATTACAAGCCGGTTGTCGTTCAGGTCAAGATCAGCCTCTGCAATTTCTTCTGTTAATGCCTTACCCTGTTCCAATGTCAGGTTCATTTTCCAATTAGCGGCAGCTATTTGCTTTCTCATTTTTTTAAGTTGATTGTTTATAAAGAATTTCTAAATTATTTATTTCGGTTTGGGTAATGTGCTGGCCTTTAAATTTTTTCCAGTTATCAATATCCTGCAAAGCTTTTTCAAAAATATATCTCTCCTTTCCCCAGGTAAAATCATTTACAAATTTTGGAGGAAACCCGTCTCCAAAAACATTACAACAAATACCTACCACTGTGCCGGTGTTGAAAGAAGTATTAATAGCAGCACGGCTGTAATCACCCATAATAAGGCCGGCTTTTAAGCCAACTGCTGTGTACTCTTTTGCATCATTATTCCAAACCGCCACAGTACCGGCTGTATTTTTTACATTGCTATTGGTGGTACCTGCGCCAAGGTTGCACCATTCGCCGATTACACTATCGCCGAGGTAACCATCATGTGCTTTGTTGCTGTTTGCCAGCATTACACTGTTTTTTATTTCGCCGCCAGCAACACAGTTAGGTCCGATGGTGGTGGCACCATATACTTTGGCTCCCATTTTTAATACCCCATTTTCGCACAAGGCAAAGGGGCCACGTATCATACAACCCTCCATTACTTCTGCATTTTTTCCTATGTAAATAGGGCCGGTTGAAGCATTCAAAAAGCTATGCTCCACTTTTGCACCTTCTTCAATAAAAATATTTTCGGGTGCAATCGTTTTATTGGTGCTGCTAATGGGGTGGGATGTTCTTTGATGCGTTATCAGTTCAAAATCTTTTCTCAGTGCCCAATCATTGAATTGGAAAATATTCCATGGAAAATTCAATAGGCGGCTATCTGCTTGTTGATACTCAACCGGGCTTTTTGATCCATTTATAGTTGCTGCTGCATCATCCTCTGTTGGAATGACTGCTGCATTTACAGTAATGCTGCCGGGACTTTCATTGTGGCCCAGTTTTGTCATGATCAATGCCCATTTTTCACGGATAGTGAGTATGCCAATGCGAATATCAGCAGCATTTCTGGTAGCAGTAAATGGATAGAGACTTTCTTTAACCAAACTATCATCAAAAACAATGTCCATGGCAACTAAATTACATACCAAACAAATAACTACCCAATCTCTTTTGTATTTCATCTTCTTTACCAGTTATATCCTGGTCTTATCTAAACCCAACCAAAACAAAAATCCCCCGGGAAAACCAAGGGGACTTTAAAGTATAGCCATGAAAAACAACCGTTCGTACAGATGAATGTACTATTGCGCTCTCTTTTCGTAACGTTTTTTAAATTTATCAATACGACCTGCAGTATCCACCAATACATTTTTACCTGTATAGAACGGATGTGAGGTATTTGAAATCTCCAATTTAATAACCGGGTATTCATTGCCATCTTCCCATTTAACCATCTCTTTACTGTCTGCAGTAGAGCGGCTCAAAAACTGGTAACCATTACTCATATCTTTGAATATTACAAAGCGGTAATTTTTTGGATGCAAATCTTTTTTCATAATTGTAAAAGTTTTGTGCATGGATTTTGCCATGCTATTTTTAAAAGGACGGCAAAAATAAGGGAAAAGTTCGAAAAAAAACAACAGGAAATCTAAGTTTCAAAATCCCCTCGCCAGGACAAAGGCTTTTGTGGTGTGGTAATTCAACAACTTTCTTTAGGGCTCTGGTGCTAACTTTTCATATTTACCACCTGCAAGGCAATTCCAAGGTCCCAGCCTTTAGAAGCCTGAATCACATCTTGCAAATCATCTATTTTTTTAGCTGTAATACGGATGATATCATCCATAATGGCAGCCTGTACTTTAAGGCCGCTGTCTTTTATCAGTTTCACAATTTTTTTTGCATCTTCTTGTTTAATGCCATTTCTTACCGGCACTTCCTGCTTGGTGGTTTTTCCACTCTGGTAGGGTTCTTTGCTAAGATCATAAATCTCAGCAGCAAGACCTTGTTTCATACTTCGGCTAATCATTACGTCTATAATCTGGCTGATCTTCATTTCACTATCAGCTTCCAGGTTTACCTTAAAATCCTTTTTATTTAAATCAATCACCACATGACTTCCCTTAAAATCGAAACGGTTGGTAATTTCTTTTGTTACTGTGTTAATGGCATTGTCTAAGGTTTGCAAATCTACCTTGCTGCTAAAATCGAATGATGGCATGATGGAATATTTTATTACAAAATTAGCTTAGCAATCACTTATAAGAAAAAATTATTTTCTGATTGTCAGCCTGAACTTAACAGAGACACCACTTATTACTCTGTTGGTCAACATTACCAAAGTAGCACAATCGAATGAAACAATTTCTGCGTTGGCTACAACTGTAGTACCGGCATTTATCGTCATTCTCCCTTCGCCGCCAATAGACCAGGTGCCGCTTTCAGAACCACTTGGAGTGCATACTATTCCAAGATCCTGGTAATTAGCAGTACCACTTGCATTAAGCACTAATTTATCATCCAATTGGCAAGGCTTAAGTTCTGAAGTTGTTATATCACTTAAGGGGTCAGCAAGGCCTGCCTCTACTTTTACAAGAGAATAGGTACCTGCTATATCTGGCATTGTTTTATTACAAGTGGCTGGCGTGCTGGCGCTATTTTCCTTTTTACACGAGGATAATAGCAAAAAAAAGCTGGTGGATACAATGATGATTTTTTTCATAACGAATAGGGGTTGCTTGAAGCTGTAAAATAGGTTGATTTACTTGAAATTGTTTTTTTTAAGAAAACTTTTTTGTTTGAGGCTTTACGAAAAATGTTGATTTTTATTGCTGAAATCAAACAAAAATGCAGCCTGTGTAAGCTGCATTTTTGTTTATTTGTTTTTGCATATAATTAATTGTTGCCGGCCTTCACCCTGTTTTGTTCTGTACCTGCACCACCTGTTTGTCTTTTTTGTGCCCCTTTTATTGGTTTACCAAAGCGATAAACAAAACTCAATGTAGCCACTCTTGAATCGTTTCGTTGCGCAAAAGTTGCCTCGGTACGTTGAAAATTAATACTTCCACTTACCGGCATGGTGTAAAACAAATCACGGATATTTAACTTAACCGAACCTTTATTTTTTAACACTTGTTTTTGTACACCAACGTTTACCTGGCCCATGTCGCTTATTTTAATCTGCCCTTCAATGCCCGGTGTGCGGTAAAATCCCGACAGCTCTGCACTCCAGCCCTTTTTAAATGTAATCTGGTTATTAAGGTTTATTAAATAATTACCTGCCGCTACATTGACATTTTCGCCATTCAATAATCCTTTGTATTGGCTGTAGTTGTATTCGTTATAAGCTATCAGCATCCACCATTTTTTTACGGGTATTTGTGCACTCATAGAAATGCTAGCTGTATTTGCCTGGCCAAAGTTGCCTTTTTTTACCACGGTAGCATAGCCCCTTTGTTCAAATACATCTGCAAACAAATTTTTAGTATTGGTATAGTTTACAGTGGTAGTTAAAAACTGCTTAAATGTATGGGATGCTTCCAATGTATTGGCATAGGATGGCTTTAAAAATGGGTTACCGCCACCATAGGTATATTTATCAAGGAAGAATAAGAATGGGTTCAGATCTTCATAATCAGGCCGGTTGATGCGGCGTCCATAAGAGAAACTGAACTGGTTTTTTTCATTCGCATTATAGCTTACAAATAGTGTTGGAAAAAGACTGGTATACTGTTGTTTAAAGGAGCTGTCTGTTCGTTGTGGATTACCAAACTGGTTACCTTCTATATTTGTATTTTCTAAACGGAGGCCTGTTTGCAGACTCCATTTTTTTATTTCCTTGCTTAGGTTCAGGTAAGCTGCATTGATGTTTTCTTTATAAACAAATTGATTAGTTTTTTCATAGTCAGGCAATTTTACATTGTCCAATACATTATAATAACCGGCCTTATTATCTGTTTTTACAAAACTGGTTTTTAATCCTGTCTCAACTTTTAAACCAGATTTTAATGGATGGGTATAATCAACTTTTGCCGTATAAATATTAATCAGCGAAGGCAACTCTCCTACCAGGTTATCTGTAAATTTTTTATCCCAATTACCGGAATAGGATGTGTTAACAAAGTTTTGATCCCTGTTGGCTTTATAGGTAATGTAATCAATATCCGCCGTTAATTCCCTGCCTGTAGAGTCAATCTGGTGGCGGAGATTAATATTCACTGACCCATTTTTCCAGTCTGATTTTTCGGAGCTGGCAGCTGTAACAATGGAGTCAACCACATCATAATTATTCTTTAAAAAACTGGTATTATAATTCTTCTCCGATCCTGGAGTAGTAAACCCTGTAACCACAACTCCAACGGTAGTTTTTTTGCTTGCATAAAAATCCACCCCAATTTTAGAGTTATAATTTTGATTAATTCTATTTAAATCGGCCCCCTGTTCAAATATAGCGTTGAGGGTTTGGTCAGCGTTTTTGTACCTGCGGGAAATATCAAGATGCTGGAAACCCTTCCGATAGTTCGCACTTACCAATGCAAACAAATTAAACTTGCCGGTACGATAATTAAGATTGAGACTGTTATTGGTTTTGCCATAAATACCTTGCCCGTAACCGAGATTGATATTGCCATTAAAACCAACCTGCTTGTTTTTTTTGGTTTTAATATTTATAATGCCTGCATTACCTGCAGCATCATATTTGGCGGAGGGATTGGTCATAATTTCTATTTGGTCCAAATTGGCTGATGGCATAGATTTTAATAAATTGGTCAGTTCCGGCCCTGTTAAATAAGAGGGCTTACCATCGAGCATGATCATAACACCTTGTTTGCCTTTTAGGCTAATATTACCGTCTTTATCTACAGTAACCCCCGGACTTTTTTCCAATACTTCCAATGCAGTGGTACCAGCATTGCTAATGGCGGCGTCTACATTTACTATCGTACGGTCTGCTTTACGCTCAATGAGTTGCTTTTTGGTAGTTACTACCACTTCATTTAAATTTTTTGGTATCGGAACTAATTGCAAAACACCTACATTAATGTCATTGTGTTCTTCATCCACCAAAAACGATGCGCTGTACACAAGACTATGGCCAATGGAATTGGCAGCAACTAAATAGCTGCCGTCTCTTACTTTTTCAAATATAAAATTGCCTTCCTTGTCGGTTAAAGCTGTTTTAATCAGGCTGCTATCGCTCGATTTTATTAAGGTGACGGTAGACGCATCGATAATTTTTTGGTTGCCACCGTCTTTGATAGTTCCAATAATTTTACCGTTTCTGGTAGCTTGTGCTATGCTGATGATACTAAAACTCATTACAGTCAGCAGAATAAATAAATGTTTCATGGTTATGCTTTATACTTTGTTAAAAATATTACATAACAAAAGTAGGTACTTTGCATAGCATAATACATTAGTTTACATAAACGGTAAATATTTGTGTTAATTGGTGAGAGGAATAATAATTATACTTAACGGAAAAGCATTTTAATAGGCTAATAAAACCTAAAACGGTAATAGTAAATACGATGTTCTAAACTGACTGGAGACTAAAAAAAAGTTTTGGGTCATCAAATGAGTGAAAAGTTGGTTTTTTCGCTTAATTTGTATGAAATTTATGAGCCCATGCGTATAGTAATTGTTCCTTTGGATTTTTCCCTTACCTCTTTTAATGCAGCGCATTATGCAGCAGAAATGTACCGGGGTAAGGATAATGTAAGGTTGATATTATATCATTTTTATTCCGACGAAAAAGAAGCTGCGAATGCAGCCGATTTATTAACAAGCTTAAAAACAGAGTTAGAAGTATCTGTATCAAATATTGAAATTTTAATTGAATCCGGGGCAAATTTTATTGATAGCCTGGCTGCATTTGCACATGTAAAAGGGGCTTACATGATAGTAATGGGCCTAAACGGCAAAAAACCGCTTGAACAACGCTTTTCAGGTAGCAAAACATTGAAACTTACAGAAAAAGAAATATGCCCGGTACTAATTATACCTGAAAGTGCCCATTATCGAGGTGTTTCAAATGCGTTGATAACATCCGAACTAAAATCAGTAGAAGAAACGCCCACCTTGCTTTCTGTAAAAAGGATTTTGCAGGATTTTCAACCTTGTCTGCATATTTTAAATGTTGATGATTCCCATTACCTTGCACTTACAACACAGTTCAAGGCGGAACGAGATAAAATGGCCGAGCTGCTGAAGGAATTTAAACCGGAATTTCATTTTATGCGATTGTATGATTTTCAGGAATCGGTTGAGCTGTTTGTACAAGATCAGCATATTGATCTTATAATTATTGCCCCAAAATTCCATAGCTTTTTTGACCGGTTGTTTAAAACACAACATACTAAAAAGCTGATTTATCAAAGTAAAGTACCAGTGCTTGCCGTGCATGATTAAAGCACCATTAAATACTGCAGGGGCACTTGCATTATTTACATATGCGCACCTGCATTGCATAGTCATACGTGTCCAACTCTTTAAATATAATTTTAGTACGATCAACAAAAAGTAAATAATTAAACAGCTTTTCTTTTGTAAAACGCTGACTCCAAAACCCTTCCTTTGTTGCCGTAAAACTATCTGCCGGGCTGGTAATAACAGTCATTCCCATTTTTCTATATGACTCTTCCTGCTTGAGGCGGGTGCCTTCATTATCTATATAGCATGCGCCAATAACTACCTCACCCCCGGGATTCAGCAAGTTGTAGGCGTTTATAAAAATAGTGGTGAATTTTTCGTTAGCAGTAAGATCCACTTTTTCTACAATATTTGAATAGGTTTCAAAAGAGAAATTGTCGGGATAAAAATTACCGGCCGTAAACCAGGTGGTAATAATCATGTCGTATTTTTTTTCCCAGTTATGTAGGTTAGTAGCCTCAAAAAAAAAGGCAGCTACTTTATCCTGAATTTGTAACTCGGCGATATTTTTGGTGGAAATATCTACGCAAGCCTGTGCATTATCGGTACCATCATAACTGGCTACCATGTCCCAGATTTCTTTTATGCCGCATAAATGTTTGGGGATTCGGGCATTGCCAATACCAATGTCCATTATAGAAATTGGAGAGCCTTTTTGATTATATAATTCTGTAATTGCTTTTTTTAATTCAATAAATTCGGCCCATTGCGCTTGTATCAAATACTCCGAAATATAATTGAGATCGAAGGATTTTTGAACGGTGTTTTCATTATCATACATTGCCATAGTGGTAATTTTTTACGCTTATTTTTTTGTCGTTAATTCTTAGAACTATTTTATTTTCTGTTGATTTTGTTATTCCAGATTGAACAGTTTATTCATTGAATTGCTTTACGGCTAAGAATCAAATGGCTATTTCAAACAGGCTTAGCTGAATACCCTGGTAATGCTTCGGCAAAGCATCGTCTGCTATCGTATGTGACAGTCCCAAAAAATTAAATCCGCAACTGGTATAGTATTTAATCAACTTTTCATTATCGCCCCAGGTATCCATCCTTACAAATTGTTTACCGTTGTTGCCGCCAAATTTAACTGCCCATTCAATTATATTTTTCACATAACCCCTGCCCCTGTACAATGGATTGGTAACAATCCGGTGAATATAAATGGAAGGATCTTTATCCCTATTGCCCCAAATTAACGCATCACTAAAAGTTACTGCAAATATGCAGACGATTGTACCATCTTCTATCATTTTAAATTGCCGGTTTTCTTCAATTTCTTTTTCTATCAGCAATTCATCAAAGCCCTGCCACTGCTTATGAAATTTAGTTTGTTGATAGGCTATTGCTGCATCGTACAATTTAAATATCGCTGGCATGTCTTCAATCGTACTGTTAAGTATTTTCATTGTTGTTATTATAACTATAAAAATAATGATTTAAAAAAGAAGGCTGGCCTTCGCAGCGAAGACCAGCCCGGTATTAAATAAAACTTAAAATAAACTTTTTTAAAATTTAAAATTTAAAGATGCCTGAAATATTGTTCCTAACTGGCTGAACTGAGAACCATTGTAACCTAAAATTCTATACCTGCCACTGAAAGATAAAAAACCTTCCAGCAAACTTTTATCCGCAGCGTTTGCAAGGGTAGCCTTTGCATTTGCATAATTAGGATCGGTACTGTTACCAGTTAATTCCAGTTTCCATTTGGGCAATATATTTAGCAGGTTATTTACTGTAACAGAGAAGTTTATTTTATTGGTAAAATCGTAACCAAGATTTAAATCTGTAACAACAGCAGATGAGAATACCTGTTTGATATTTTCCATAATAGCGCCGCCATTATCAAGATCTTGAAACTTGGTTGGTCCAAATAAAGTATTATTGAGGTTAACGCTAAACTTATTAATATGATAATCCATTCCCAAAACTGCTTTGTATAATGGACGACCTTCCGTTAATAAAGATTTGATTTGCGTACTTAAGATGGTAGAACCACCATCTTTAATTGCTTTTGGATCGTTGGGTACACCAATGATATCATTTTTAAGGGTGAAATTTGCAGCCAGGTTAACACCCAGTTTACCTTCTCCCAAATTGATATTTTTATAGTTGGCAACTACATCAATTCCCTGTGTTTTTGTTTTTATTCCATTAATAAAAAACTGAACACTCTGCAAATCAAAATTACCAGCTCCCACACTATTGCCTTTTAATATTCTACCCAATTCTGTTGCAGGTGTAGCCAATAAACGGTCGTCTGTTGTAATAGAAGAACTGTATACAACCCTTTCTTTAATGGTGATACTGTAAAAATCTAACGTAAAGCTGAAATTTTTGGTTGGATTAAAGCCTAACCCAAATGTATAATTGTCAGATCTTTCAGGCTTCAGCAGTGGAATTCCCAAGGCAAGCGCCTGTTTACTTCTATTATTAAACAAACCGGAAAGCACAATATTACCACCAGCAAAAGAAGCCTGGGTTGACTGTGCGTATATCTGGTGCAAAGTAGGTGCCCTAAACCCTGTAGAAACCGAACCTCTTAGTACTAATTTATCTCCTAAAACTTTATAGCGTGAAGATGCTTTCCATACAGTTGCCGATCCAAAATCACTATATTTTTCTGCCCGGATGGTGCCATTGAGTAAAAAGTCTTTAGTTACATCCAAACTTGCATCAAAATAAGCACCAAAGTTGAATCGGCTGTTGCTAGTGGCATTTTCCTGGCGAATACCTGGGAACGAATTGGCACCCTCTGCAACATAAGATGCTGTATCACCTGCAATAATTTTAAATGTTTCCTGCCTTATCTCTGAGCCGAAAGCAATACTGAAATTATCAGTTACAGATTTAGTAATATCATAGTTACCAATAAGATTGGTAAACTTATATCCCCCCGGTTTAAAAGATGTTGGACTGCCGGCTCCTAATCCACGATTCAAGGTATTTTCAACAGTGTATAATTGCTGGTTTCCGCCCGTTGTAAAACTTACGTCTTGTTTCCAACCGTTATTTTCATTTTTAAAACCAATGGTAGCATTGTAATCAAGCAATTCGCCTTCAAAAGTGGGGCCATATCCTTTGTAAGTTGTTCCCGCTGCATGTAGTAGATTAAAGGGGTCTCCCCTCCAATAAGGCGTGCGGAAATTAGCATTACTAATGGCTTTTTTTACAACCAATGCAGCATTGCTATAAAACTGCCCTTTTTCGCCAAGCGGTATACCAAGGTTATAATTGAATT
>JANPNY010000528.1:0-13270 GCA_031427745.1 Chitinophagaceae bacterium
GCTGGCAAATGGCGCGTAGCTTGTTGGCTGCAGAAAGCCAGCTCTCAGCGGGCGCAGAAGATGCCGCCTTCATGAACGCCAAAATCATCACCGCGCAGCTCCCATTCGCAATGAAGGTAGCGACCGCAACCCAAAAGAAATAGCCGAGGCCGTGCGCCTGGCAAATCAATACCCGGATATTGTAAAGATTATTTCCGTTGGCAATGAAGCAATGGTAAAATGGGCATGGGCTTATTATGTAGAGCCGGCTATCATTTTAAAATGGGTAAATTATTTACAGGATTTAAAGAAGCAGGGGAAATTATCAAAAAAACTATGGATAACAAGCTCTGACAATTTTGCCTCCTGGGGCGGTGCTGGTAAAGAGTATCAGGTAGATACGTTGAACCAACTCATTAAAGCAGTGGATTATATTTCTGTACATACCTACCCCATGCACGACACCCATTACAACCCTGCATTTTGGGGCATATTGGAAAATGAAAAAGGCTTATCTAAACAGGAAAAACTAAATGCAGCAATGACCCGTGCAAGAGACTATGCGATTGCTCAATATACCAGTGTGGTAAGTTATATGAAATCAATTGGTGTAAATAAACCCGTTCATATAGGAGAAACCGGTTGGGCTTCTTCAGCAAACGAGTTGTACGGCAATGCCGGTTCAAAAGCAACGGATGAATATAAATCGGCATTGTATCACGAACTCTTGAGGGCATGGGCAAACAAAGAAGGAATATCTCTTTTTTATTTTGAAGCATTTGATGAGCAATGGAAAGACAGCAAAAATGCATTGGGTTCAGAAAATAATTTTGGATTGATCAACCTGCAATCACAAGCAAAATATGCCATTTGGGAAATGGTTGATAGAGGTGTTTTTAAGGGTTTAACCCGTAACGGCAAACCCATTACCAAAACATATAATGGTAATGCGGAAGCTTTATGGATGGATGTTCAAACTCCTGCTGCATTGATTAAGAAATAAAAAGCACTATTGTCCGACTAAAAAAAGTTGAATTTATTAATACTCTTTGTGGTCGCAGGTTCTAAGCCCCCTCTGCCTTTGGAGAGGGGGTTGGGGGTGAGGTCAGGCTTGGTAAGTGTTTGAATGCTTTTGTCGGACAACAATGAATAAAAAAAAGAAAATATCACCTAATGTAATGATAGCCTGACGTTGCAAACAATAATTTGTAAACCATAATAAATAACTCTAAAACAAAAATCCTTAAACATGTCAAACAACAATACGAGTTCCGGCAATTTGGTTCCGATGGGACAAAAAATAGCGTTTGGATTAGGGATGTTATCCAACCAAATGTTTCCTGCAGCCTTAGGTATTTTTATGGTTGTGTTGGTGCAGGATTTAAAATTTCCTGCATGGATGTGGGGAATTCTTTTTTTCCTGCCAAGAATATTTGATGCTTTTATCGACCCGATTATGGGCTTTATATCAGACAACACCCGATCTAAATGGGGACGACGCAGACATTATGTTTTTATTGGGTCGATTATTATGGGACTAGCCTTTGTAATAATGTGGCAATTGTACAGAGAAAACGGAGTCACTTATAATTTCATATTCTTTCTTTTATGGTCATTTGTATTTTATATTGGCCTGTCCGTATTTAGCGTTCCTTATGTAGCAATGGGATATGAGATGAGTGACGATTTTCACGAACGTACCAGCATCATGGCCATATCACAATGGATCGGCCAATGGGCATGGGTAATAGCGCCCTGGTTTTGGGTGGTGATGTATGACCCTAAATGGTTTCCCAATGCAGATACCGCCACAAGAACGCTGGCTGTTTGGGTAGGTATTTCGTGTATGGTATTAGCGATGATGCCTGCTGTCTTTATTAAGAGTAGGTCAACTAAAAATGAGGTTGGTTACTCACCATTAACGTTTAAAACCATTGGTGGTAGTTTAAAAGAAATTTTTGAAAGTTTTAAAGAGGCTTTCAGAAACAAACCTTTCACCAAGCTTTGTATTGCAACGTTCTTAATATTCAATGCCTTTAATACGGTTGCAGGTTTTACTTTCTTTATTGTAGTCTATTATCTTTTTAATGGAGCTGCAAGCGCAGCAGGTATTTGGCCAACACTTTTTGGAAGCGTGGGTGCTTTGGCTACCACATTCGTTGTAATACCCATTGTGGCCCGGTTGTCAAAAAAATTAGGTAAGAAGAATGCCTTTTTAGTCTCCCAGTCAATCTCCATTTTAGGATATGTTATGTTCTGGTTCTTCTTCGTTCCGGGCAAACCATATATGTTTTTATTCGCTTTACCTTTCTTTTCTTTTGGTATTGGAAGTTTATTTACGTTAATGATGTCGATGACGGCAGATGTTTGCGATATGGATGAGTTGTCATCCGGTAAACGAAGAGAAGGAATTTTTGGTGCCATTTATTGGTGGATGGTAAAGTTTGGATTTGCCATTGCAGGGTTACTCACCGGAGTGATAATGTCGGTGGTGGGTTTCGATCCCAATTTACCCGTTCAGCCAGATGGAGCCGTTACCGGGTTAAGAATTGTCTTCTCAGGCATTCCCATTGCAGGCACTTTAGTAGCCATGTGGGTAATGCGGAATTATGATTTAACAGAAGAAAAAGCAAATGAAATAAAAAACCAATTAGATGCAAGAAAAGGGGATTTAAAAGTTGCCTGACTCTTTTAAATGCGAAGAAAACCATCGAACAAAAAACAGGAATTTGTTTATAAAAATTACATAAATCAAAACCAAGCTATGTCATTCAGCAGAAAAGAAGAGTCACTTTATCAAATAAAGTTTGATAAAAATATTGATACTAATAATTACCATGGACTTGATTTTACTGGCAAATCCGCCGATGATTTAAAAAATTCATTTGCAGATATATTTAAAAACGGGATACACGGATTTTGTTTTAGTTTGTACGAAGACGGACAAAAACCCGGCGATATTATTTCTGAAGAACAGGTTCGCCGAAGAATGGAAATTATTGCTCCTTATACCAAATGGGTGCGGTCCTTTTCTTGTACAGAAGGAAATGAGTTTATCCCAATCATTGCACATGAATTTGGAATTAAAACATTAGTGGGCGCCTGGCTGGGCCACAATGCAGAAGTGAATGAAAGAGAAATTGAAGGCCTGATAAAACTTTGTAACGATGGTTTTGTAGATATTGCAGCCGTAGGCAACGAGGTAATGTATCGCAAAGATTTATCCGAAGATGAACTATTGTCATTTATCACAAGGGTAAAAAATGATATTCCTGGCAAAATTCCTGTAGGTTATGTGGATGCCTACTATGAGTTTTCGATTAAACCAAGGATAACTGCAGCCTGCGACGTGATATTAACCAACTGTTATCCTTATTGGGAAGGCTGTAACCTGGAATATTCATTGGGGCACATGAAACAAATGTACCACCAGGCCTTACATGCAGGTAATGGTAAAAAAGTAATTATTACCGAAACAGGATGGCCAAGTAAAGGTGAAAGTTTTAAAAATTCGCATCCATCTGAAGAAAATGCGATCAAGTATTTTATCAATACACAGCTATGGTCTGGGGAAGAGGATATTGATGTATTTTATTTCTCTTCTTTTGACGAATTGTGGAAAGTAGGTGCAGAAGGAGAAGTAGGTGCTTATTGGGGTATTTGGGATAAAAACGAAAAATTAAAATATTAATGACCAGTTTTAAAGCATTGAATTTATCTCCCGGAAGAGCCATTTGTTATTCTGGTTTTAGAGAGGGTCAGCAACCCGGCGGCATATCTCCATCTTACGAAGAAGTAAAAGAAGATTTGCTCTTATTGCAGCAACACTGGAAATATCTCCGTCTATATGATTGTGATGAACATGCAGAAACAGTTCTGCAGGTAATTGAACAGGAAAAATTGCCGTTCCAGGTAATGCTGGGCGCCTACATTGTAGCCGAATTAAATAATTTTGGTTGCCCCTGGGGTGGCGGTGTTTACACAGAAGAAGAGCTGGACCAAAACCGTATTCAAAATCTAAACCAGGTAAACAAACTCATAGGCTTAGCCAATAAATATCCCACCATCATTTGCGCACTTTCCGCCGGCAACGAAGCCTGTGTGAACTGGACAGATCATTATGTGTCGGTATCGAGTGTTATCAGCTATGTGAAACGCATTAAGGCAGGTGCGAAACAACCCGTAACTTTTTGCGAAAATTATGTACCCTGGTTAAGTAAACTAAAGCCGCTGGTGGATGAAGTCGATTTTATATCCATTCATACTTATCCTGTTTGGGAATATAAAAATATCCATGAAGCATTAAATTACACCAGGGAAAACTATTTTGCGGTTGCCAATATGTATCCCCATAAACCTACAATAATTACAGAGGCAGGCTGGGCAACAAATTCTAACGGACGGGGCATAGAACCTCATCATGTGAGCGAAGACAATCAAAAAATATACTACCATGACCTGGTAAACTGGACGGATAGTGACGGAATTCTAACCTTTGTTTTTGAAGCATTCGATGAACCATGGAAAGGCTCTCACGAACCCTTAGAACCAGAAAAACACTGGGGACTTTTTAAGACAGACAGGACGCCAAAATTGGTGATGGAAAAGTAATATTTATAAGCAGCAGATTTACCTCAAAAAAACAGTCTTTTCCAAAAAGTAAATAGCAATACAGCAATTGAATTTAATAGTTTCAACTTAAATGGATTTAACTTGCACCAGCAACTTCTACATCAATAGTTATAAAAAAAATTATGTTTTTAATGAATACTCTTACCCAAACAATCCGCATCGTAACTTTTTTTGCTTTACATATTTTTTGCACCAATTCCTTCGCACAAAGCAATTTTAAAAACCTGGTTTGGCAAGATGAATTTAATTACCAGGGCCTGCCTGATAGTACTAAATGGAGTTACGATAAGGGAACTGGCTGCCCCGAAAACTGCGGCTGGGGCAACAACGAACTACAATATTATACCTGGAACAGGTTGGAGAACTCAAGGGTAGAAGATGGGAAATTAACTATAGAGACGAGGAAAGAAGATTTTGCCCGTACACCCTATACTTCAGCCAGGTTAGCCACAAAAAACAAAGGCGATTGGCAATATGGCCGTTTGGATATAAAGGCAAAGTTGCCAGCCGGCCGGGGTCTGTGGCCAGCAGTATGGATGTTGCCTACTAATCAGGCTTATGGGGGATGGCCACATAGCGGGGAAATAGATATTATGGAAAATGTGGGTTACTGGCCAGATTCAGCACTCAGCACTGTACACACAGGCTTATATAATGGTGTAAATGGAAAACAAAAAACGGAAGGTGTAAACCGAAAAGATTTGTCAACAGCATTTCATGTTTACAGCATTGAATGGACTGCCGACAGCATTGTATTTTTTATAGATAATCTGCAGTTTCATCAATACATCAATAACCATACAACCCCCGAAGCATGGCCTTTTGACAAACCATTTCATTTGCTGATGAACATTGCAGTGGGTGGAAATTGGGGCGGAAAATTTGGAGTAGATGATACCATCTTTCCACAAAAAATGGAAATAGATTATGTAAGGGTGTACCAATAATTCTAATTGGCAAAACTTGCCATCTGCTAAAAACAAAATTCATCTTATCACCACATAAAAAAACCCAACCGAATACAGTTGAGTTTTATGCTATAATAAAACAATTTTTAAGCCCTGGTATCAATTTTAAAGGCCAAGCTGAAATAAGAAAAGCTATGTTCGCTTTTATGATTTTTTGTAAACTGCCATTCTTGCCCCGAAATAAATGGAGGCTTTTGATAGCTGCCTGCAGCTTCACCAACGCCTACATACGCATCCGGACTTTCCAGGCGAAAACCATAGGTTTTGCCTTTATTTAAATGCATTCCCGGAATTTTAAAAGCAAGCCATTTGCCGGTTTCATTGTTATTTACATCAACACTGGCAGAACCCAATACAGGTCCCCAGCTTTTTTGTTGAGTATCGAAATTGTGTAAAGTCATAATCATCTTTCCGGGCTTTGTAACAACTGTTGAAAAAACTTCAATTGTTTCAAGGTCACCTTCTGATGTGGCTATAAATGTTTGTCCCGATGCAAGATCTTCGTTATCCCTTGATCGGTGTCCAACCCAACTGGTAGTGTTATTTGTTACCTGTTCCAGTATGGCGTGTGTTGGAGGATTTTTAAATTCAGCTTTCATATTCATGTTATTAATTAGTGACAGGCATGGCGCCTTTTTATTTTTGGTAGAGATTATCTCTCTATAACTATCATCTACATCAAATATTGTGCATGATTACTATCTATTTATGAATTGTTTGTTAACGTTTTCAATTAAACAATTGCACGGTGTCACGGTTAAAAAATTACACTTTATTTTGAATTCAATAATAACAAAACAGGATTGCTTCACAATTACGATATCACTCATACAATTAATGCCGGTGTCTTTCCTTTTTAATTTATAGAATTAGGCGTGTAAATCGGGATGTAAAGATAGCGCTTGTTTTTAACTAATTTAATTAGTATTTTTGTGGCTAAATAAATTAGCTATGTTTCAGGGAATGAATATAATAGAATTTGGGAGGAGGTTTCAGACAAACGCCGATTGTTTGCAATATCTGATGGATATTAAATGGGGAGAAGGATTTAAATGCTGTAAGTGCAGTTCTTTAAAATACTGGAAAGGTAAGCAATGGACAAATTTACGTTGCCAGGATTGTGGGTATGAAGAATCTGCTACAGCCGGAACATTATTTCACAAGATTAAATTCCCGCTGCTGAAAGCTTTTCATATTTGTTACCGGGTTTGTGTAAGTAAAAAAGGAATGTCGAGCTGTGGATTATCCCGTGAATTATCACTGCGGCAAAAGACTTGCTGGTCTTTCAAAAGAAAGATACAGGAAGCAATGAAATCAAGCGAACAGCATCCGCTTACTGGCCGTGTAGATGTTGATGAAATAGCCATCGGCGGCCATGATAAGCAAAGCCAGGGCAGAAGCAAGGGAGACAAGAAGTTAGTATGTCTTGCAGTAGAAATAAGAGAAGATGAAAAAATGGGAAGAGCTTATGGAACTATAATTAATGACTATAGCAGTGCAGAATTGAGAAAGATTTTTGACACACATATTTCAAAAGAAAAAGCCATGGTACGAACAGACGAATGGACAGGATATGCCCCTATGGAGTCAGACTATACAATGGAAAGAATAAAATCTGATAAAGGGAAAAACTTTCCGGAGATGCATACATTAATAATGAATTTGAAATCATGGTTAAGAGGTATCTATCACAAGTGCAGCGAAAAACATATGCAAGCTTATCTCAACGAATTCTTTTACCGGTTCAACCGAAGGGGATTTGGCAAAAGCAGTTTTCATAAATTAATTGTAACCATGGTCAAAATGAAACCGCTATTTTTTACTCAATTCACGACTTAAACGACTAATTCTATAAATTTATAAATAAAAAAAATTGTTGGTCCGGATATTTATTAAAAATCAAAAAATATTTGACAAAAAAACCAGTACTTTTAAAATATCAATCTCCTGTTTAATAGCCGCTGGTCCGTAATAAATTAATCACCACCATCCTTAAATTTATCGTCATGAAGAAGAACTACCTTTTTCTTATCAGTATTATCTGCAGTTTCAATTTATTTGCTCAATGGAGTAGCGACCCGGTTAATGGTGGCACACCTGTTTGTATAGCTCCTACCACTGAGCAAAATAAAATTTCTGTTTCAGACGGGTCAAATGGAGCAATTATCGTTTTTGAGTCTTACAATAATAATACAAACGCTAACGAATTTTATGTACAACGGATAAATAGTACAGGACAGGTACAATGGGGCAGCGCTGTTACGCCAAAGCCTGTTTGTATTAATGCAACAGAAAAAAACCTTTCAAGTGCCATTCCAGACGGTAATGGTGGTATCTATATTTCATGGGTAGATTATAGAAATGCCCCGGATGGCGAAATTTATATACAACATATAAATAACGCCGGAAACCCTGTATGGGCACTTAATGGCGTTAAGGTAAATAATAGCAGTAATCCCTTAAGGGAAATGTATTCATCTAAGTTATGCTCTGATGGAGGCACCGGGGTTATCATTTGCTGGGCCGAATCTGAGTACAACTCAATTACTAACCTTACTACTTATAGCCAGGTATTTGCACAAAAATATAATAGTAATGGCACAGCACTTTGGTCGGCCGGAGGAGTGCAAATTTGCACCGCTAATGGTTTACGTGGCGGCGAGGATATAATTCCCGATGGCAGCAATGGTGCAATTATATACTTTGGAGACACCCGTAACAGCAATCAATTACCCGATGATAGTTTTGACAATATTGATATTTATGCCCAGCGAATTAACAGCACCGGAGCCCTGCAATGGACAAATAACGGTGTTGCTGTAAACACCCAACCGTTTAACCAATTCCCCAGCAGCACATTTAGTCAAACGGCTTCCAGTGTTTCTGATGGGGTTGGTGGAATCATCTTGTTATTTGATGATTATACGGGTGATAATAATGGTGCCAGTAATTTTTATGCCCAAAGGTTAAATGCTTCCGGCAACAGGCAATGGGCACTTGCCGGCGTGCCGGTTTGTACGGCAGACAGTAGTCAATTTCTTATAAAAACAGTATACGACGGTGCTGCTGGAATGGTGCTGTTTTTTAATGACAACAGGGATGGAGTACCCAATTCTTCGGCTTCCTATACCCAGCGTCTTTTAAGCAATGGTACCGTTGGCTGGACTACCAATGGTGTTAAAATAATTGATGATGCTGGATATTATGCATCATTAAGCAACGACATGACGGAAGATGGAAGCGGCAATTACATATTTAACTGGACAGATCCTTCTTACTTCCTAAAGGCTCAAAAAATAAATAATAGCGGTGCTTTGCAATGGGGTGCCACAGGCAAGGATGTTTGCAGCAATCCAGGTGCCTTCCCTTTTAGAGGCCAGCTAGTAAAAAGCAATGCAGGTTCGGTAATCATTAATTGGGGCGATAATAGAAATGCGGAATAGGCAATTGATATTTATGCTGCAAAAATTTCTACTTCGGGCGTTTTGGAGGGAGCTGCAGCAAGCACATCCTATACAACTATTGCAAACGGCAATTGGAATGCACCAGCTACCTGGCAGGGAGGCATTGTACCACCTGCCACCGCCGATGTTACAATTAGGAATAATGTAATTGTTACAGCTAATGCCAGTTGCAAATCCCTGAAGGTAGAAAAGCCTTCGGGTTCAATTACAGTAAACACTGGGGTAAATCTTACAGTGCAACAATAACAATTTTAACCATCTCGAATGATGGCTGCTGCAATGAGTTATAAAAATGTAATTTTTTGAGGAGCATTTTTCCAAGGTTCAAAAATTTCCGGGCAATGGTTTGTGCATCAGCAAAAATAATTTCTCACAACTCCTGAACTTTAACGGCATTTTTTCAAGCATATTTATCTTCTTTTTTTTTATAGTAATAAAGACATCACAAATAAAATACGCTTAGCAGTAATTATTCTTATTAATTCTTACTTTCAATCATGAAATTCACAAAAGTTTTAGGGAGTAAGACTGAAATATGAATCCAATTAGAAATTACCTCCTTATTGCAGGGTTACTGTTGTTTAATTATTCGATAGCTCAAAATTACCAGGCAATTAATGGCTCCCAATTTGCCGGCAGTTTGGCACCATCAAATAATCCTGCCGCCATTGTACATGTTCCCTACGCCTGGGATATTACGCCATTTGCTGCCCAGGTAAAACAAAGCACCAACGCCTTCAAAATAAACAACTATTCATTCGTTTCCTCACCTAACAACATTAAAATAGCAGCCGAAAAGGGTATCAAAAAAAGATTTGTTTTTACTAACCAGGATGCAAGGTTATTGAATGCACGCTTTACCCTTAACTCAACATCTGCAATTGCATTTGGTGCCAGCATCCGCAGTTTCGCCTATGCAAAAGCAAGCAGTAGCAACTGGCAGGATACAGCTTATAGCCTGGCCGATTATTTAAAAATTAATCTTGATAAAGTGCCGCTGTCTGCAGATGCTGCAGCCAGCAATTGGGCTGAGTTGTATGTATCTTATGCCCAGACAGTTTATAGGGATGCCAACAAAATACTAAATGCTGGTATTAATATAAATTACAATCGGGCAATTAGCGGAGGCTATGGCTTAACTAATAATATAAATTATGTACCAACAGTTACAGCCAAACCCGGCTATCTGCTTACTACCGGCAGTTTGCAATATGGCTATTCGGCTAATTTCGATAAGATAGACAGTAATAAAACAGGCGCTGCCAATAGAAAACTTTTTTTACAAAACAACCATTACAGCTTTGGGGCAAGCGTTGGTTTTGAGTACATAATTGTAACTGAACAGGATATCAATTTGGACAATGACCCGGTAGACGATTTTGCCTACGATACCAAAATTGGCCTTTCAATAATGGATATTGGTAGCAACAAATACAGCTTTGGCAGCAGGAGTCGAGTTGCATCAGGCGTGCTACCAGGAATAACAGATACTTTGCTCGAAAACAAATTCAATACGGTTACAACACTCGATAATTTCAATGATAGTTTGGCGAGCATTGCCGCATCTTTCCAACAAATGAGTGGCGATTTTTACATTTATAAACCAACTCGGTTAGTAGTGAATATAGATCAGCATATTGCTGACAATTTTTTCATCAATGCAGAAATTACGTTGCCGCTTTTACCCATATTAGCCAACAGTAGCCTATTTATCCGGGATATGAATTTCATTGCCGTTACCCCTCGATGGGAAACAAAAACATTCGGTGCATATTTACCCATTCTATTTAACAACCGGCAACAACTTTGGGTGGGCGGTGCTTTTAAAGCAGGGCCATTGTTGTTAGGTACCCATAACCTGGCAAACTTATTTTCTAAAAACAGCACCCAAACCGGCGGATTTTACCTTGCCATTACCCTAAGGCCGGGTAAAATATATGACCGTCAGGCACATGATCCGCACAATAAAATCTCCTCAAAAACCAAACGGGGTATAAGTTGCCCCAAATTTTAAATAGTGATCGTCAACGCCTCACATTGTATCTGCTTCATTAAGAAATAAACAGTCAGTATTAACATCTACCACTCCCCTACTTTTTCAAGAATTGTTTGTTTTAAGCCGTATTTTTGCCCCCTAAAAAATTACAACTATGCCAGGATCAGAATTGTTTGGAGCCGAAGAGCAGAAAGAAGTGAATGACGTAATGGGAACAGGAATTTTGTTCCGTTACAACCACGATCATTTACGCAACGGCATCTGGAAAGCAAGAGAGTTTGAAGCCGAAGTAAAAAAAATAACCCATGCAAAATATGCCCATGCTGTTAGCAGTGGCTCAACCGCTGTAGCCTGCGCCCTTGCAGCCGCTGGCATTGGTACCGGCGATGAAGTAATAGTGCCGCCCTTCACGTACGCTGCCTCTGTAGAAGCTGTATTGTTTGTAGGTGCCATCCCCATTTTTGCAGAAGTAGATGAAACGCTTTGCCTTAGTGCAGAAGGCATTAAAAAAGTATTGACACCCAAAACAAAAGGTATTTGCCTGGTGCACATGTGCGGTAGCATGGCAGATATGGATGGCATTATGGCCATTGTAAACGAACATAAACTTACCCTGGTAGAAGATGCAGGCCAGGCATTTGGCGCCTCTCATAAAGGAACTTATGTGGGCTTATTTGGCAAAACTGGTTGCTACTCTTTCGATTTTTTTAAAATAGCCACCGCCGGCGAAGGTGGTGTATTTGTTACCAACGATGAAGCCGCTTACAAGCTGGCAGATTCCTACAGCGATCATGGCCACGACCATATTGGCAACAACCGTGGAATGGAGCAGCATGCGATTATCGGTTTCAATTACCGCATCAGCGAACTGCACGCCGCCATTGGAAAAGTGCAAACAAGCCGGGTGCCCGAAGTAATTCGAAAAAATAATATCAACAAAAAATTATTAACAGAGTTGCTGTTACAAACAGAAGGTATTTCTTTCGCCACCATCTGCGATCCGGCTGGTGATTCAGCAACCTTTTTAAACATGCTGTTGCCCGATACCACCACTGCCCAGGCTGTAGTGGAGGAGTTTAACAAAGCAGGTGTAACCGGTTTTAATTATTGGTACACCAACATGTATCACTTCATCAACCAATGGGATCATATCAAAAATTTACAAACTGCCAGCAAGCTACCCATCCAAATATTAGGCAAAGTTCAAGACTACAACAACCTGCATTTACCAAAATCGCAGGAAGTTATTGGCCGCCTTATTTCATTTGGCATCCGTTGCACGTGGACGGAGGATGAGGTACGTACGCTAGCAAAAAACATTGCAGCTTGTGTAGAAAAAGTATTGATAAAAGAAACTGCATAAGATTTTTTTTGAGCCAACTTTGGTACATCTATTTAGCATCATTGGCGTCGCACTCTTGTACTTCATATCTTTATTGAGCTTTTATCAAACAATCACTTTTACACAATTAAAATATATTTCATTAGCATATTAGCACCTATTAACCATGCTTCATAAAAATTTTAAAAACATCGACAAAGTAGTTTTCGGACGTGGCAGTTTCAATAACATGGCTGGTATTTTAGCCGAAAAAAGAAACGGCGGCTTCTTCCTTTTTATAGTAGATAATTATTTTGCCGGTAAAGATTTAATGAACCGGATTCCTGCCGAAGCGAACGATATAGTAAAGCTGATTGATGTAGATCCGGAAGAGCCAACCACAGAGCAAATTGATGCGTTGAGAGATGAAGTAATGAGTACCAAAGGCATACCAGCAGGCATTATTGGCATTGGCGGTGGCAGCATTATGGATATTGCCAAAGCAGTATCGCTCATGTTTACCAACGAAGGTTCTTCTGCTTTGTACCAAGGGTTAAACCTAATCAAAAATCCGGGCATATATCATTTAGGCGTTCCTACTATTTCCGGCACCGGTGCAGAAGTTTCTATGACGGCAGTGTTAACCGGACCCGAAAAAAAGCTTGGCCTCAAATGCGACTGGACTGTTTTTAACCAGGTAATTCTCGATCCCGAATTAATAGCCTCCGTACCAACCGACAAATGGTTATTTACCGGCATGGACACGTATATTCATTGTATTGAAAGTGAAAACGGCACATTAAATAATACCTACAGCCATGCCTACGCCGAGCAATCTTTAAAACTTTGCAGAGAAATTTACCTGGGAGATACAGCAGGCCAAACACCAGAAAACGACGACAAGCTAATG
>JANPNY010000529.1:0-3427 GCA_031427745.1 Chitinophagaceae bacterium
TTTTTTGTATTTCGAGGGAACATCTCAATGCCTCTATAACGCTGGGAAAAATGCATAAACTACCATCGCCATAATAGTTTAATATTTTGCCATGATGCAATTCAACCGACTGGTTAAGTGCCAGATTATAATGTTTTATCATTGCTACTGCTTCTTGTTCATTATCCTGCATTAAGGCAGTATAACCAACAATATCAGTAAACAAGATAGCGGCGAGTTGGCGGGATGGTGACATCAAGTACAGTTATTTATGGGGTAAAACTACCGTTAGTGAAAAATAAAAGAGTCTGTATAAATATACACATTATGTTACCAGATACAAACCCTTAAAAATTTCTGCCACAGTGGTGGGTGCTACTGAATCATCAGATCTGCTAATGGCGGAAAACTTTCAGAATATAATCCCTGCAGTTATTTTTGCAGCTCGTTGTCTTTGCCTTGTTCACCGTTAAACAATGCTAACCTTGTTTTGGCCAGGTAACTAAATGCAGTTGGGTTTACTGATTTATTAACCGGCCCCCCACTCCATAAAGTAGCTTCATTTAATTGTATTAATTCGTTTTCCACAACGCCAAAAACAATGGCACCGAGTCTGCCATTACCTATAGACAAAGCTTCCGTCCAGGTGTTGGCAGGTTGGTTGTACCAAAGTGTAAGATCCTTTTATGCAAAGGCAAACAAATGGGCAACAGAAAGCAGGCCAAGAAATAATTGCTTCATAACAATAGTTTGATTAAGCATGTAATTGTACTACTTATTTTGACAAATGCACTTTTGAAAGGTGCATTTAAAATAGTGTCAGAATCTACCGGTTACCTTGTTTGGAGGTTGAAGTGCAAAGGGTAAAAATTATATCTGTGCCTGTTGTTGTAAAGTTTTGTATTTGGTAATGATTAAAAATAAAAATTATTTAATTTCCATTTCGCAAATTTGAAAAGATTTTTGTCGGAATAAACTCGAATGTTGCTAAGTTTATAGTTTACTTCAGGGTGCCATTTACAAAATTGTTAACGGTTGTTTGTAAGCATCTGCAAACAAAAAAATTTATTCTTTGTAAAATATAATGCTACAAAAAATTATAAAACATGCTTAAAGTGGGCCTCACAGGTGGTATTGGCAGCGGCAAAAGTACCGTGGCGCATATATTTGAAACACTCGGCATACCGGTGTATTATGCCGATGATGCTGCTAAAAAACTAATGAATGAGGATGAAGGTTTAAAGCAACAGGTACAGCAACTATTGGGCGAGGGAGCATACAGCAACGGACAATTAAACAGGGCTTTTGTTTCTGCACAGGTGTTTAATAACGCTGATAAATTAGCCATGCTTAACGCCATAGTGCATCCGGCTACTATTACTGATGCAGCAAAATGGATGAAGCAACAATCGGCGCCATATGCCATTAAAGAATCCGCATTAATTTTTGAAAGCGGTGCACAGGAAAACTTAGACAAACTAATTGGTGTATTTGCACCCAAAGCCATTCGCATAAAAAGAGTGATGGACAGGGACGGCATTACCCGTGAGGGGGTACTGGCGAGGATGAACAAACAAATTAACGAAACCATTAAAATGCGGCTCTGCAGTTACGTTATTACCAACGATGAACAGCAGTTGCTGATACCACAGGTGCTAAACGTACACAAGGAATTGCTTACATTACAGCAGACGGGAAAATCTTTAATTTGAAGTAAAAAGTAAAAAATATTTTACAATGCAGGCAGCTTTTTTCTATTCACAACTTTTTACTCATCACTCATCACTCATCACTCATCACTCATCACTCATAACTCATAACTCATAACTCATAACTAAAAAAATGTCTTTCAAAAATAAAGTTGCCATAGTAACGGGTGCTGGACAAGGGATAGGTCTTGAAATATGCTGCCAGCTTGCGAAGGAAGGAGCACACGTTTTTTTAAATGATATCGATCCAGCCCTGGCAGACCATGCAGTGAAACAGGTGATGGAGACTAACGGCGGCCATTGCATTGCTTTTGCCGGAGACGCCAGTGATACTGCCGTCATTCAAAAAATGGTAGATGCTGCGGTAGAGAAATTTGGTTACCTCGACGTAGTGATCGCCAATGCAGGCATTACATTGTTCGGTGATTTTTTTACCTATTCACCGGAAGCTTTTTTTAGAGTGATGCAGGTGAACCTGGGTGGTACTTTCTTCCTGGCACAGGCAGCTGCCAACCAAATGAAAAAGCAAGCTTCAGGCGGTTCATTATTGTTTACATCTTCTGTAACCGGTCACCAGGCGCACAAAGATTTAGCTGCGTATGGCATGAGCAAGGCGGCACTGGAAATGCTGGCTAAAAATTTAGTAATAGAACTGTCGCAATATAAAATCAACGTAAACAGCATTGCCCCGGGTGCTACATTAACTGAACGTACATTGGAAGATGCCGCCTATGCTGAAACCTGGAGCAAGCTAACACCGATGGGTAGCCCAGCTTCTGTTGCAGACATCGCCAACACCGCATTGTTTTTAGTATCGGATAAAGCCAAACACATTACAGGACAAAGCCTGGTGGTTGACGGCGGCTGGACCTGCATCAGCCCATCTCCTTTTTAAATACCATCATCATGATAAATAAAACCAGTCTGCAGCCTGTTGTTGTTGTTGAACATTATTGCCTGTTGGGCGAAGGTCCAGTTTGGGATGCAAAAAAACAGGTGGTATGTTGGGTTGATATTTTAAATGGTGCCATTCATGGTTACGCACCGAAAAATAAAGTACATACGACCATTTTACTGAACCAACTGATCGGCGCATTTGCTTTTTGCAATGATGGAAATTTTATTGCTGCGTTACAAAATGGTTTTGCTTTTATTGACAAGGCCAGTGGTGAAATCAACATGATTGAAGACCCGGAGGCGCATTTGCCGGGCAACCGTTTTAACGATGGCAAATGCGATCCTGCAGGAAGATTTTGGGCAGGCACCATGGCACTTACGGAAGAAGCAGGCGCAGGAAGTGTTTATACAATAGAGAAGAATGTAGGAGTAACAAAAAAGATTAACAACGTATCAATCTCTAACGGTATGGTATGGAGTGCAGACCATACAACGCTGTATTATATTGATTCGCCTTCGTTTAAAGTAGTGGCGTATGACTATGATACAACAACCGGGCATATCAGCAATGAAAGAACCATCATTACCATTTCTGCAGCGGATGGTGTTCCCGATGGAATGACCATTGACACCGAAGGTATGTTGTGGATAGCGCACTGGGATGGTTGGCAGGTTACGAGGTGGAACCCGGCAACCGGAGAAAAACTATTTCATTTTACATTGCCTGTTGGCAGGGTTACTTCCTGCACTTTTGGTGGACAATCGCTGGAAGATTTATATATTACCTCTGCAAGAGTTGGATTGACCGATGAAGCATTGGAAAGCCAACCATTGGCAGGGGC
>JANPNY010000530.1:0-12938 GCA_031427745.1 Chitinophagaceae bacterium
GCCCTGAAGTAATTGTCTTTTATTATGTTGAGGAATTCCAGTTTTGTAAGGTTCCACCATACTTTTTGTGTATGGCCTATACCAAAATCCTGTTGCACATTTTTGATAAGTACCGGTGCAACAATATCAGCCTCATTTTTACTTTTACGTTTGCTTATTTGCTCCGGCTGCAAAAATTTTTGAAAGCTAAATCTACGATATGCATAGCCGATAATTAGTGCTGCAATACCTAACCAAATAGCCCGGTTTAAAATTATAACCCGGGTAATGGGCGCCAGCAAAGTATTTTTTTCAACCGGGGTAGCATACCGGGTTTCCAATGCAAATGTATTAAGTGCAAAAGGATCCAGTAGTTTAACCAATTCTCTTTTTTCCAGGTCTCTTACCAGGAAGTTTGCCAGCAGGTAGCCAATAAATAAAAAAATGCTGGCAGTATAAATAACTTTTACATTACGGGTAAGTGATACCAAGGCAAAAAAGATAGTAGACGAAAGCAATAAATTACCAATGCTAAATACAAAATAAGGATGAAAATAATTCCATAAACCATAGGAGCCAATTCGCTCGGCCGGCACCCAACCAAAAGCAGGGCCAACAAAACTACCGGCCAGGCAACCCCAGCTAAAGCCTGTACCAATCAATAATACAAATACAAAGGAACCAAAAAATCTTCCCCAAAAATAGCCGCCCTTTGTTATAGGATAAGCATAAAAATAATTACGGGTTTGGTGCTCAATATCCCGGTACAAAGGCACTCCCATAATGGCAGAGCAAATGAGCATGGCAAACATGCTGAATATAATATTGCCCTCTGCCACTACCCTTGGAGCATTGTGCATCACTTTTTCTGTAGCAGGTGTAGAGCCGGTGGCAACTGATAAAAAACCAATTAAAAAAAATGCAAACAGGTATATCCAGGTAGCAGGTCGTTTACTGCGGTATTTTAGTTCAAAAAGAAATATTTCTACAAACATAACAGCTGGTTTTTAGGTTTTCAATTAAAGCGTAATCACATCCATTCTTCCGGATATCTGGTGGAAATAAACATCCTCCAGCACAGTCTGCACCCGGCTAAAACCATTGCCCGGATCTTCAT
Source organism: Chitinophagaceae bacterium (assembly GCA_031427745.1). Classification (GTDB taxonomy): domain Bacteria; phylum Bacteroidota; class Bacteroidia; order Chitinophagales; family Chitinophagaceae; genus Ferruginibacter. Next base: position 1,097 of record JANPNY010000530.1, read on the forward strand.
CTGCAAAAATTCTTACATTAAGACTGCCGGCTTTCATCTGCACAGAAATTACCTGGTATTTATCCCGGTATTCTTCAATGGCTTTTTTATCAATTGCTTTATTAAAAATCTTTCCTTCTATTTCTTTTACTGCTTCGTCGGGTTGATCGTGTCTTAATAATTCTCCCTGGCAGATGATCGCAAAATCACTGCAAAGCGTTCTCACGTCTTCCACTATGTGCGTAGATAAAATAACGATGGTGTTCTCGCCCAATTCGCTCAGCAGATTATAAAAACGGTTTCGTTCAGCAGGGTCCAATCCAGCAGTTGGTTCATCTACGATGATGAGTTTTGGGTTGCCCATCAATGCTTGTGCAATACCAAATCGCTGTTTCATTCCGCCGGAAAAAGTGCCGAGGTTTTTCTTGCGATCGGTATATAAATTTACCCGGTTAAGTAAAGCGCCCACTATTTCTTTTCGTTCTTTTGTATGGTGAATTCCCTTAAGGCGTGCAATATGATCCAGCATCATTTCCGGACTTATCTTTGGATAAACCCCAAACTCCTGCGGCAAATAACCCAGTATTTTCCGTACCGTTTCTTTCTCTTTTAATACATCTAAATCATCCAAAAAAATACTGCCACTATCTGCTTCCTGCAGCGTAGCAATGGTTCGCATAAGGGATGATTTACCTGCGCCATTGGGCCCCAACAAACCAAACATGCCCTGGTTTATTATAAGGTCAATTCCCTTTAATGCCTGCACGCCGTTGGGATAAGTCTTCGAGAGATTGCTGATAGTTAATTGCATATAGATTGTTTTAAGGAGATGTAAGGTTGCACTAATATAAAGTAAAAAAGTAACCTGTAAATAATATGTGTTGTATGGAATCTATTGATTTTAAAAGGTACCAATCAGGCGATTAAAAAATCCGTACGCAGGCAATTGATCTACCTTCATCTGCAGCCCTGCTTTACGCTGCTACTCCGGCACGGACCTGCACACAGCCCCTCACCGGGGTATCCGCTTCAATCAGGCGTAGGTTCTCAACAAAAATAATTTCATTGGGCGGATAAAAAACGAGTCTTCGTTATGTACAAACTGGCTATCATCTACACTGCTAAGTCAATGATGATTTCTTTAAATAACAGCAGATATTTCTTCACTACTTTTCCGCCACCATCTCTTTTTGCGCTCCTTTATATGAAATAAGAAACAACCCAAAAAAAGTCAGCATCCCGTTAATCAGTAACAGCTCAATGCCAATCTGGTAGCCATTAAACCATGTTTTGGCATTCATACTTAGCAAGTAAGAAATGGCAGGTGCTATTAAACAAATGATGGTTACAATGTAGGTGTTGGGGAGCTGTCGTTTGGTAAAAATACCGAAGGCAAACAAGCCAAGCAGTGGGCCATAAGTGTAACCTGCCAGGTCTAAAATTTTATCAATAATGCTATTGTCATTTACCACTTTAAATATCATAATGCAGGCTAAAAAAACAACCGTAAAAGTTAAATGAACTGTTAGTCGTAAGCGTTTTTTTTGCTTCTCATTCAAATCATCCCGGTGTTTTAAACCAAGTATATCAATACAAAAAGAAGAGGTAAGTGCGGTAAGTGCACCATCTGCACTAGGGAATAAAGCAGAGATAAGCGCAATGATAAAAATAATACCAACACCAAAAGGTAAATAATTAAGTACTATCGATGGAAAAGCTTTATCTCCAATAATATTTGTATTGTTTAGTATCAATTGCTTTACAGGTTTACCATTTACTAATACTTCCTGGTAAGTGCCACCATTGGCCCCGGCAAACAAATACAACAAACCGCCCAGCAATAAAAACAACACCAATACCGATACCAGCACTATTGCCAGCGTAATTACATTTTTTTGCGAATCTGCCAATCTTTTTACACTGATGTTTTTCTGCATCATCTCCTGGTCCAGCCCCGTCATTGCAATAGTGATGAATGCACCACCAATTATCTGCTTAAGAAAAAAGCCCTTACTATTAAAATCGGTATTAAAAATAGTGAGGTATCCTTTGTTGTTCATTTGTGTAAAAGCCTCTCCGGCAGAGAGATTGAGACTGCTTAAAATATATACCATACAAATTATCAGCCCTCCAATCATCAGCGAGGTTTGCAAGGTATCGGTATATACAATTGTTTTTACGCCGCCTTCAAAAGTATACAACAAAATCATCAGCAGTATCACTGCAGCAGTTACAATAAAAGGCACGCCCATTTTATCCAGGATAAAAAACTGCAACACATTTATCACCAAATACAAACGGGCAGTGGCACCAACTGTGCGGCTGATGATAAAAAACAATGCACCGGTTTTATACGCCACCACACCAAAGCGCTGCAACAAATAATTATAAATAGAAGTGAGGTTTAGCCGGTAATACAACGGTAACAAAACAAAAGCAATAACTGTATAGCCAATTAAATAACCAAATGCCACCTGCATGTAAGCAAAGCCTTTAAAATTACCGCCTGCAAAATCTCCTACCCCACCAGGTACGCTTACAAACGTTACGCCACTTAGCGAAGTACCAATCATTCCAAATGCTACCAGCATCCAGTTGCTGCTTTTATTACCAATAAAAAAAGTATCGTTGGTTGAATTTCGGGAAGTATAGTAAGCAACAAACAACAGCAAAACAAAATATACAATCACAAATGAGAATAAAACAATGGGAGACATGCAAAGTGGTTTACGTAAAAATAAAATTGAAAATAGAAAAAAACTTTGTGTCTTTGCGATAATAAATTTTAAAAGTACATGCAGGCTAAATCAATCGTAGTGTTTTGTGGAAGTAAGAGTGGCAACAATCCTGTTTTTGCAACAGATGCAAAACGATTGGGCAACCTATTAGGTGCCCGAAAAATTCACCTGATTTATGGAGGCAGCAACCGTGGATTGATGGGCGCTGTAGCAGATGGTGTGCTGGAAAATGGTGGAAGCGTAACGGGTATTATACCGGAAATGCTAAATAAGTTTGAGCAGCAACATGATAATATTACTGAATTGATTGTAGTAGAAAATATGCATGCCCGCAAACACCTGCTATATCAAAAGGCGGATGCTGCTATTATATTGCCTGGTGGTTTTGGTACCCTCGATGAGTTGTTTGAAATACTAACCTGGAACCAGCTAAGCATTCACGACAAACCCATTTTTTTATTAAATTCCGGTGGATTTTACAATGCACTTTTAGCACACCTCGATACAATGAGACAGGAAAATTTTTTATACAGTTCAATAGAAGAAGCCCTCACCATTATCAGTAGTCCGGAAGAACTATTCAGCAATACTGCAATTACTGGTTTTGCCGACCCTGAAATAAAGGAATATTAAAACCAGCTACCACTACCGGAAGTACATTATTTAATCTGTTAGTATAGGGTGAGTTTTTGTTATTAATTAAATCTACCGACACAGAAAAATAATAGTACGGGCTGTTCCTGTAATTTCTGCCGCTGGTATAACCTGCCCCTACCAGTAAGCTATTGGCGTCTACTTTATTAGTAAAACTATTTCCACCACCGGCAGGCAGGTACTTTTGTTTAATAAAATTATGTTCATATTGTAAAGAAAGAAATAAAAAATTAACAGGGAAAAGCCTCGCAAATGCACCCGGACCTATAATGGTTTGTCTGTATTTATCATTTGTATAAACATCCCGTTCACTGGAGTATGTGTAACCAAAAAGCACGCCTGCATCCAACCATTTTGCTACACTGTACCCCAATTGAGGTGATGCACCCAACACCGTTACCCCACTAAAAAAAGATAGATTAACATTACCCCCGGTAAAAAGATAGTCCTTTCTAAATCCACCTTCGGTTGCTTCTTCATCCGTATCAGTTTCCTTTTGCGCCACTGCAGAAAGACTGCAAAATATTATCATGCTGATAAAAAAAAATGACTTCATTATTGTAGGTTTATACTTAAAAAATTATTCAGTGTAATGGAAACAACTATAGGTTTTTTATTACGAAATTATTGTGCTGTTTACAATTAATGCTACTGTAAAAATCGTAAAAATAGTAAGTATTCTAAAATTGTAAAAGTTGCAATTTAGTTAACATTATAAATTTACAGCTTCATCAATAAATTTCAACCTGGGCAGAGTCTACTTAGATACCGAAAAGTGTGGTGTTGCGACAATTTGCAATGCATCCTTTACAAACTCAAAGTAAGAACGGAATTTTAAAATCAGCAGGACTGTTTTTGTTTTGAAAATTTTTAATAATGACTGTTGATCAATTTAAAGTAAATACAACACTTACATTTGCAAAAAATATTGAATGAAAAAAATTATTGTTGCGCTACTATTCCAGGCATTTCTAATTACGGTTCATGGTCAATCGCTAACACAGATTAAAAAAGAACTGGAAGCATCCCCAGATCCGCTTGGCTATGTTAAATATAAACTGAAAAAGAAATATAAAGTTGATACGGTTGCTATCATTAGCACCACCTCATTTATTGGCCTGCCAGACAGTCTTGCTTATCGGGGTAAAACGGGCAAAGTATATGGACCGTTTAAAGGAAATAATGTATTGATAAAAATTCTTGCAAAAGTGCCCAACACGTTTTTTCATGTAAGCCATATAGTGCTGGATACTGCTATCTTTAAAAAGGAATTTGCTGATTCGTTGGCCACCAATATTATGAACCGCATTCTAAGCGGTAACAGTACTTTTGAAACGATGGCAAGTACGTATAGTGCCGATCCCGGATCTTCATCTAAGGGTGGCGACCTTGGCTGGTTTGTAAGAGGTGTAATGTTGCCGCAACTCGATAAAGCAGTTGCTGCCCACAAAAAAGGCGACGTATTTAAAGTATGGACTGCGGCAGGTTTGCATATTGTTACTATCAAAGACAATCCTAAAAAGGATGATGGTTTTGCTTTGTTCCTCAGGGTGCTGCTTTAACTATTTTTAATAAGGCTCCATTACTATCAACCTTTTTGCTGGCGCTGGTTTCGCAGCATTTCGCCAAATTCAATTTTCCGGGCTAAGGAGGATACGGCCATCGCAATGCGTTTAGCTTTGGTATCATCCGTTTTAGCACTTTCAATCCATTTGCTGTAGTAATGTTGAAAAGACAAGGGTTTGCTTAGGAAAAAGTCCAGTGCAGTAGGTTCGTCTGCCAGGCATTGCATCAGTTCTTTGTTAAGTTCATACACACTTTTATCTAACTGCAACATAACTTGTAGTTGGGCACCCTTTCGCTTACCAATTGATTTTCGCATGGCAGCATTCAATGGTAATATAAAATTACCCTCGCCCATTGGTAATAACGCAATTTGTTGAATAGGGTACCCATCGAGTTGGCCTTTTACCCTAAATGATTTTTTACACCCCGGTAACATTTGTTCGGCAAGTATTGCCGAAACTTCAATATAAGTCCAGCCTGTTTTTTCTCCTTGTTTATCAAACTTTAATATGGCGGCTAAGAATTTAATCATCGGATGTTGAAAGTAAAAAATATTGTGTGAATGGGTGAATTGTTTTTATGAATGAAGAAATCCCCATTTCAATTTTTTGATATCATTAACCGCTAAATTGTTATTTTAGCTCTTATGAAAAAGCAAGTTTTCTGCCTTATGGCTGGTCTTTATTTATTAATTGCTGGTAGTGCTTCCGCCCAAAACATAGTAAACCCTTTTCAACAGGTAGATGAATATGTAAAAACTTTGGGAAAACTGGATACACTCAACATGGGTACCATCAGCTATATCGTTACAAAAAAATTCCCTGGTAATATAGAAAAAGTAAGAGCCATTTTCGACTGGATAGCTTACAATATCAGCTTTGATTGTAAGGCTGCCAGGAATAATGGTAATGAAAAAACCAGTAGTGAGGATGTGTTAAAAACCAGGAAAACAACCGCTACGGGTTATGCCTCCTTATTTCAGGATATGTGCAGTGTTGTAAAAATCCGTTGCCTTACGGTTTACGGATACGCAAAATACAGTACCGAAGAAATTATTGATCCTCCCGAACAGTTTAATCATACCTGGGTGGTAGTGCAATTAGGGCAAAGCGAAGATAACTGGCATTATATAGATCCAACCTGGGGCAGTGGTTATACAGATGAAAAATTAACTATGTTTACGCCATCGTACAACGACGCCTATTTTTTTGCAAACAGATCCATCTTTAATTTTCAACATTACCCCGATAACAAAGCCTGGCAATTAGGAGCAGGATCAAAATCATTGAAAGACTTTTTTTCATTACCGGTAATTCATCACAGGGCGTACGAATTTGGAGTCACGCACTTCAGCCCTCTAAACGGACATATAAAATCCAGCACCAAAAAACCGGTAAGTTTTAGCTTTGCCACCAATAGTAAAGTTCCCATAGAAATAGTGGCGTTGCAAATAGGCAATGATAAAAAGAAAAAAATAAATACGGTAGATTACACAATTAATAAGGGAATTGTGAGTTTTAATTACAAATTTGGGGTAGAAGACAGCTACCCTGTAACCGTATTGGTGAATAATAAACCGGTATTAGGCTTTTGGGCAGAGATAATTGAATAAGCTTTTTTAAAAATATCAATTAAATAAACATTTTTGTTTTTTGATAAACCCATTATTAAATTGTAGTTTAGTCTAACTCTTAAATACCAAAATTCAATAAACATGAACTTGATAAAAAACATTCAAAATTGGACAAATTCCCACAACCCACGCTGGCTGGCGTTGTTTCGAGTAGCTTTAGGTGCTGCACTTTTATTAAAGGGCGTGTCGCTGCTTAACAATTTGCCAGATTTTGGCAGGCTGGTTGATGAGAATAACTTAACGGGGTACAAAGATTTAATAATGGATTCTGTACCCTGGATACATATTGCTGGCGGGTTTCTGATTATCATTGGTATGTTTACCCGTTTTGCCTCATTGATACAAATACCCGTAATAATAGCAACTATCTTGTTCATTAGTTCCAAACAAGGTTATTTTTCCATTCAAACGGATCTTACTATATCGCTGATTATTATTATATTATTATTAGTGTTTGTATTGGAAGGTAGCGGGCCATTGTCACTAGCTGGCTACTTTAAAGACGAGGAAGAGGAAGAAAAAAGAGCTAAAACCGCTGCAGAATAATATTATTTACTTAAAGTTGATAAATAAAGAGAAGCCATCTGGCTTCTCTTTATTTTACCTGAAAACGAATCCCAAGATAAAACCTTATTCCCTGCATGGGCGCATAATTATACGAAGGATCAAAGGTATACCCCATAGAATTGCTATCAGCCCTCGGTTTTCCATCGAGATCAAAATATTTTCCTCCCGGCTTATTAAAAGGATCGTCGGGATGTAACAATGGATTTTTCGGTAAAAAATTAAGAAGATTTTTAACACCTCCGTACAACTCAAATTGCTGGTAAACCAATTTAGACAATTGCAAATTTATAATTCCAAAAAACGGAGAAGTGGCTGATCTAAAATCATTGGGCACAACCGGTAAATACATCGGTCCATTTAACCTTCCGGTTAAGTCAACCGCTAATTCAATTGCGGGGATCGTATAGCTTACGGCGAAAGTACCGGAAATTTTTGGTGCAAATAATTGGGGTGTTTTAATCTTTTTGCCCTGGCTATCTTTATTTATTTGATAAACATCCATCAATGTAACGCCTGCATTTATTTTTAATCCACTAGTAAAATTAAAATCGGTATTTAAAGTAATTCCTTTGGAAACTGCGTAACCACTTAAATTATTGTAAATAATTTTTGCTGGGTCTGTGATAAAATCTCCAATAATTTTATTGGTAAAATAGGTGTAAAAGGTACTGGCATCAACTGCTATAAAACCTTTGTTATGCCGGATAAATGTTGAATAATTAAAATTACCATTCCAGGATTGCTCCGGATTTAATTCAGCGGCTATTACTACTTTACGTGCGCCCGTTAAAGCAGCGTGATCTTCTGTAAATAAATTCACCACCCGGTATCCATTTCCAAAACTTAGCCTGATGGTATTGTTATCGTCAGGTGCATATTTACCACTTAGCCTCGGTGTAAATATATTACCATGTATGTTGTTATAATCATACCGCATGCCCGTTAATATCGTAAACTGATTGTTTACTTTATATTCGTTCTGAACAAATACACCTGGCAGAAAAATTACAGAAGGGTTGTTGTAACCCTCTGCTGTAGCAGTTCCCAAAGTATTGTCGTCGTAAAAAGTATAGCGAAAGGGAATACCGGCTAAAATATCCTGCTTACCAAATTTTTTACTCCATCGAAGTTGGGTGAAAGCAACCTGCTGGTTGGCATAATACTTTATTGTTCCGTAATAACTATCCTGTAAATGATAGTTATAGGAAATATCCATGGTCAAATTTCTACCTAACCCTACTGTTCCTAAAATTTCCACCCTGTTGGTGTTGATGGTTTCTCCGTATACACTATCAGTTCCCTTAAACTTAGGCAGCCATTGCAACTCACCGCCCCACCTGTTTTCCGTAATATATCGTATGCCCACTGATGCATTGCGGCCATTGCCCATTTTAATATTCCATTTATTGAAAGCAGACAACCTTTTTTGCAGTGTTAAGTCGGTAAAATTATCTGCATTAATATCTTTGCGTTGTTGAAAATTGAAATAGTTAACACCCAGCAAAACAGCCGTATTTTTAAACTGCTTCGACACGGTGATATCTGTATTAAACTCCCCTTGTTGAGTACCGGAAAAATCAATCTTAAGCCTATCCGCAGTATTAGCATCTTTTGTAATGATGTTAATTAATCCACCAACTGCTTCACTACCATATAAGGTAGATGCTGGTCCTTTTACAATTTCAATCCGCTTTACCATGCTGGTAGGGATGCCGGCAAGGCCGTATACTGTTGAAAGGCTGCTAACTATCGGCATTCCGTCAATCAGTATCATGGTGTAAGGGCCTTCCATACCATTTATGTGAATATCACCGGTATTACAAACATTGCAGTTCAATTGCGGCTGCACACCATTCACCATCTGCAAACTTTCAAAAATATTTGGGGCAGGATTCTTTTTAAAAAAAGCGGGTGAATATACCTCCACCATAATGGGAGATGACAATTTGCTTACAGGCTTCAAGGTTCCGGATATCACTACCTCCTCAATTAAAGTGGAATCAGCTTCCAAAGCAAAATCGGCAACAGTATTTGGCTGCCGATGGATGATAACTACCTGTTGCTTTTGAAAGCCGGCGGCAGTTACCCTGATGGTCTGCTTGCCAAATGGCACAGCTTGCAATAAAAATGTACCAGATGAATCTGCGACGATTGATCGATGAAGATTAATAAAATAAATGGTTGCACCCGGTAAAGGCATCTTATTATAAGAAACGGTGCCGGAAACATTCCCTGCCTGCCCAAATAAACTCACCTTCGTAAAAAATATAAAAAGTATAAATAAAAGTAACTTCCTTATCATCCATAAAATATTTGCACACTTGAAAAATAAATTTTGCTGAGCAAAAATAGTAATTTAGGCTTACCTAATTTTATTTTTTACAAATAAATTATACCACATTTGCTAAAAAGCAACCATGACCTCATTAGCCGAAGAAAATTATTTGAAAGCCATTTATAAACTGCACGAAAAAAGCGGCACCATCGTTAGTACCTCTGCGTTGGCAGATTCATTGAGTGTGAGTGCAGCTTCCATAACGGATTTTGTAAAGAAAATTGCTTTAAAAAAACTGATTACCTACGAAAAATCAAAGGGCGTAAAGCTTACGGAAAAGGGGCGGCAAATTGCGATAAATATTATCAGAAAACACCGGTTATGGGAAGTATGGCTGGTAACAAAACTTGAATTTAAATGGGATGAAGTACACGAAATAGCAGAACAGCTTGAACATGTAGTTAGTGATGAATTGATTGAACAATTGGATAAACATTTAGGCTACCCCAAAGCAGATCCTCATGGCGATTTAATACCAGATGCTAATGGACAATTTGCAAAATCAAACAGCAAGCCATTGCTTAACTGTAATGCAGGTTACAAGGGAAAGCTGATTGGTGTTGCGGAGCATTCTAACAGCTTTTTACAATACCTCACAAAAAGCAATTTAAAATTGGGGGATGAGATAGCCGTAGTTGCAATAGAAGACTACGATAAAAGTTTTGAAGTGAAAATAAATAACAAGGATAGAAAACTACTCAGCAAAGAAGTTGTAAAAAACCTGCTGGTTGCTGAAATTTAATAAGAAGAAATTTACCTGGAATTATTTGATAACCTGGAACTTTCCGGAGTCTATTATTTTTCCGTTCCTGTCCCTCACCTGGTATATATAAACTCCCCGGAAAAACCCATTTAAAGGAATAACTACATGTTGCAGTGAGGAACCGGTTTCGTAAACTTTTCGTCCCATAAAATTAAACAGCTGTAAACTATACGGCTTATCGATACCTGTTAAAAAATCGAAATTAATTGCGGTAGTAGCCGGGTTAGGATAAAACTTTTTTACAATAGCCCCCCCCTCAATATTATTTGAGCGGTTTTGTGCAGTAGCTGTAAACGTTACTGCTAAAACTAGCGTTAATATCGTAATAATCTTTTTCAGCGTTGTAAAAATAAGATTTTATTTGCAATAACTAATTACACCCGAAATAACTACCAAATCAAAAAAATATTGTGTTTTGTTTAAATACCCACGTTAATAACGATTATTATTCATCGAAAAGGCTGTTATAAAGATGCTATTTTGCTTTGAATGGCAGTAAAATCGGGCGTATCCCCGGGTGTTGCACATATTTCAGCATATTGAATCAATCCGTTTTTATCAATTATAAAAGCGGCCCTTTTGCTTACACCTTGCATTTCAAAGGCAGGAAAAACATCATACAAAACCCCATAATCTTTCGATACTGTTTTATTGAAATCGCTTAACAAGGTGAAATTAATTTGTTGTTCCTTTTTAAATTGATGCAAAGTGTACAATGAATCGACAGATATACCTATAACCTTTGCATTAGCATTATTGTACACTTGAAGGTTGTCTCTTACGGCGCATAGTTCGGCCGTACAAACACTTGAAAAAGAAAATGGAAAGAAGAGTATTAAAATAGTTTGCCCTGCAAAACTAGCTGAGTTTACATTTTGTTTGTCACTATCAAAGAGATTAAATGAGGGCGCTTTTTGCCCGATTGAAATGGTCATAGTTGTTGAATAAACTTTTTGTTGATAAAATGTACAGTAGAGGAAACTATATTTTAATGATGTTGCCTTTCTTATTTAATGTAATTTTTTTGGGTAGCGAATTGAGTACTTCTTGTTTTAAAACATCTACCAGTTTTTTCTTTACGAAATTCCGGTGGGTAACTAAACTTACTTCTCTTACCGGCACTGGAGTTTTAAAACGCCTGACCATATTTTGTTGCTTTACATTAAAATCCAGCGTGGCTAATTCCGGGAGAATAGTTACACCGTTGGTAAGTTCCACCATTTTCCTAAGCGTATCAATATTTCCCGCCTCATATTCAAAATGACTATCCTGGTTAGGTTGCATTTTTATTTCGCAAAAATTCAGCACCTGGTTTCGGAAACATTGTCCTTCTTCAAGCAACCACAATTCTTTTACATCAATGTCGGCAGATGTAAGATGGGTTTTTGCATAGGCAGTATTATCCTTCGAAACAAAGGCCACTAATTCTTCATAAAACAAGGGATATTCCATAATACTACTGTCGTGTAAAGGTGTAACCAGTAGTCCTGCATCTATTCTACCGGATTTTAATTGTTCTATAATAACATCCTTGTTCATTTCCTTAAAATTAATTTTTACATCCGGGTATTTAACTAAAAAAGGATGTAAAAATGTAGGCAGTAGGT
>JANPNY010000531.1:0-1757 GCA_031427745.1 Chitinophagaceae bacterium
TTAAGGCCATATTGGGGTTGCCATTTGGTTAATGTTGACAGGAATTTGTAGTATTTTCCCGGAACAAAACTCATCGTGATATTATATTCAGTTAAAGAAACCCTGGTTAATTTTTGGGCGGCAGGTGGGTCGTTCGTCCAACTGCTGGGGCTGGCGTCTCCGGTTATGTACAAAACATTGGTTGTAGGCACCGGGATAGCTACATCAAGGTAGGGTGTAACTTTCATCTTGATTACATTTGAATATAATGGTACAGCTGTGCCATTGGCAAGTGCAGCTTTAATGCGAAACTCCAAATTGTAAGCCTGGCCATCATTCAGCAGGAGTCTTGTCAATATGCCATTCAAGTCCTTAACGGTTAACACTTTTCTAAGCTCCCTAGCTATCGACAGTTCCTGAAAATTACTGCTGGTAAAATTTTTACCTGCAGTGTCAACCTGCAAAATGTAAGATACGTCCTGCGAACTGATGCCCGTAGTTAATCGATAGTCCGGATTGGTCCAGGAAAAAACAACCGCCGGATTATCCGCATTGGCCCTCAATAAAACCAAATCTGCAGTGCTGGAGGCGGTTAGTACTGGTGCTGTGCCTCCTTTAAAAAACACTTTGTTTTCTTCTTTTTTACAAGCAGTAATTATTACTGCCGAGAAGAAAATAATACCTAATGATTTTAATATATTTTTCATAACAACAATTATTTATAATGATGATTAGAAGCCTGTATTTTGTGTAAGATTTGAATTTGCAACCAGGTTAGAAGATGGAATGGCAAATAAATTATACTTGCTGTCTACTGCAGTACCTGATGAAACGCCTCCTTTCCACGGCCATAATTTTGTGCCGGAAGTAAGTAATCCGTACCGTACCAAATCGGTTCTGCGATGGCCTTCCCAGTACAATTCCCTGGCTCTTTCATCAAGTATAAATGGCAGTGTAAGATCAACCGCATTTATCTGGCCCTGGTTGGTAGAACCATAGGCTCTTTTTCTTATTTCATTTATATATTTTAATGCATTTCCTGCATCACCCCCAGCGCCGTTGCGTAAGACGGCTTCTGCATAAATTAAATACATTTCCGACAACCTGAACACAGGGAAATCAACATCAGAAAAATTCTTGTTAATGTCAGAAACTGGTCCCCCATCAGACCGGATGTTAACATACTTTTTTACTCTTGGTCCCTGATTAAAATCGCCTATATCATTTATCACCAATTGAGCAGCATCGGTACCATATTTAGAAGTAGTAAACAATGCCCTTTTATCGGTTGCACCTGTTTTATCCTCAAATAAATTTACAAATGCTGATGTTGCCCTGTAACCATACCAGCCTCCTCCAACACCATAATCCTTGAAATCATCGCCTGAGGCAGCATGAACAAAAAAAGTAGTATTACCATAACCGGTAGTTTTTAGCCCATCACAATTAATGGCATAGATAAACTCATCTTTTGCCTTGTCATTATCGGCCATAAATGCGCCGGCATAATTGTCGTACAACTTATAGCCTCCCTCAATTACTTTTTTAGAATAAATAATAGCCGTATCAAAAACTTTTGTATCACTTGCGCCGGTGTAAACATTTGCGTTGAGGTAAATGCGTGCCAGCAAAGCCCATGCTGCTCCCTGGTCAACCCTACCATACTCGATGGTTTTAACCGGTGCCAATGAACCTTCAACCGCTTTCAACTCACTTGCTATGTAATAAAATAAATCTTTGCGTTCGATTTGCCTAGGCAATGTTGCACCAATTTTATC
>JANPNY010000532.1:0-2448 GCA_031427745.1 Chitinophagaceae bacterium
AACCAGCAAGGCTTTTTCCCACGGTTGTATAAGGCAGCCAGAGCCTGAAAAAAATTAGCCAGCTACTTTGGTACGAGTTGATTTAACATGGAATAATGCAATCATTACTGCCGCTATGGAAAGGGGTATTGAAAAAAACAGTGAAACTTAAAAATTAACCCCCGTCTTTAATTGCATACTTCACTATTTAGGTTGATAGATATGGCAAAATTAATTTTAGAAAAGTTGTTTATCGCTGGGATAGCCGTTTGGCTAAATTAATGCTGAATAATCCTTAATATTAAGATTTTAAAACAACGCATTGTTTTTTTGATTATTTCATTACATTTGTATAGTCTTAATGATTTTAGTGTTTCGTCGTTAGCTGATAGAATTCTTCGAAGATTACTCCTTTCAGTTCATTGTACCTGCTAGATCATTTGGGTTTTTATTAATTTTAAAACAGTTTTTACAATGAACATTTACGTAGGAAATCTTAGTTGGAACATGACCGACGAAGACTTAAGCAATCTCTTCACCCAGTTTGGTACCGTTACTAGCGGTAAAATCTTAAAAGACAAAATGAACGGCCGCAGTAAAGGCTTTGGTTTTGTTGAAAGGGAAGATGAAGAAGCAGCCAAAGCTGCTATCGCTGCATTAAACGAAAGCGAAGTACAAGGCCGCAAATTAATCGTTAACGAATCTCAACCACGTCCTGAAGGATCTGACTTTAAGAAGCGTAGCTTTGGCGGTGGAAGTGGCGGCGGTGGCGGCTACAAGAAAAGCGGTGGCGGTGGCTACGGCGGCGGCAGCGGTGGAAGTCGTGGTGGTGGTAGTGGTGGATACGGCGGCGGAGGCGGCAACAGAAGCGGCGGCGGCGGTGGATACAACAGAGACTATTAATCAATGCTTTTATACAAAATTTTCAAAAATCCCTCCAAGTCGAGGGATTTTTTATTGCCTGTAACTAATCACTCAGTCAGTTGATATTTGTACTCAAAAAAAATCTTGGTTTTATGCAACAAATTCTATTTTAAAGAGTCCGCATATTTCTTCAGGCAAAATGATCCACATCCATTTGTACTCGCCCAACCGAAATTCAAATATTCCACTTTGTCTATACCAGCTAATCACTCCCCTATTCACTTTATTCCTTTTGAAAGGCTTTAGCGGCTTCCCAACCAATGATAGCGGCTTTTCGGGTGGAACCCCACATGTAGCCTCCCAATAATCCTGTGGATTGAATAACCCTGTGACAGGGAATTAAAAAAGCTACCGGATTGCTTCCTATTGCAGTACCAACAGCCCTTGCAGCAGTTGGCTTTTGAATAGTAGCAGCAACGTTTCCATAAGTAGACATTTGCCCGGTTGGTATTTTTAATAACATTTCCCAAACTTTCAACTGAAATCCTGTTCCTTTTAAATGTAATTTTATTTCAGGAAGTTGTTGCCAGTCTTTGGTAAAAATCAATAATGCTTGTTGTTGAATAAGATCAAATATTTGTTTAAAATGTGCGTTGGGGAAAAGTTGCTGCAAATTACTCCATGCAGTTTGCTCATCGTCTGCAAAAGCCATATAACATACGCCTTTAGGCGTTGATCCAACCAAAATATTCCCAAACGGACTTTCGGCATAGCTATAATTAATGCAAAGGTTTTCACCTCCATTTTTATATTCACCCGGCGTCATACCATCAATCTTAATAAACAAATCGTGAAGGCGCCCGGTGCCGGATAGGCCTGTTTCCAAAGCTGTATCAAACAATGTTACCTGCTTACTTTTAAGCATGTATCTGGCATGTGCAACACTTATATATTGCAGAAATTTTTTTGGGCTTACACCTGCCCATTCGGAAAACAACCGATGAAAATGAAAGGGGCTTAAATTTATTTTTGCAGCAATCTCATCAAGGGTTGGCTGATCTTTAAAATTTTGCCTGATGTATTCAATTGCTGCTGCAATCCGATTGTAATTCAATTGTTCCTGCCCACTCATTGTAATAATTTTTGTGCAGCAAATGTATCATCATCTATGTTCTATTACAACCCGAAACTTGCGCTATTAAGATGCTATCTAAATCTTGCACCACACCCATCATTAAAATTTCACAGCCTATCACTAAAGAAAGCGCCAACCTTTTCACTATTCATTATAAAATAAAGTCCAAGTTCACTTTTTACAAAAAGAAATTTACCTTTACAACATCAATGCTTCCAGACTATCCACATAAAATATTCAATGATAAACGCAGCAATTATTTTTTGCTGAAACTTACGTTGGCCATGGATGCTTGTTACCGCAACCTCTAAAGAAACGCTGGAAACTTTAAGTTCCATTCTCCGCTTTAAAAAGCAGGTTTTATTTATCAATTACTTCTTATCATTCAATCTATTTTTCATGGAAATAACAACCTCACCATCCATCAACAGTAATACAATTACCAACGATTTTTTGCCGCTGCAAGGCAC
>JANPNY010000533.1:0-1933 GCA_031427745.1 Chitinophagaceae bacterium
AACGCAATACGTCTTTTTGAATATATCTTGGCACCAGGTATTTACCAGGTTCAGTCAATGCAACCGGATCGTTTACAATGGGTGCATCACCAAAAGTGCGGCCGATATAGAAATAAGCAAAGCCACGAATGAATCTTGCCTCAGCAATACCAAGTGTTAGATAAGATGGATCAGCAACCTGGCCTTTTTTAGTTTCAAAAGATTGTATTAATACCGAAGCCTGCCCGGCAGCTTTATAACATGCCTTCCAGGTAAGACCGATTAACCCGTCGGTACTTTGAATATTAAAATTGTAAAAAGAATTATACTGGTCGTTTCCGGCAGCGCCGGTTACTGTGCCACCAAGTACATCACCTACGGAAGAAAAGGCTTTATCAAACCAATCGCCCCAGGGTTGGTTATAGAGCAGTCCTGTTGCGCCATTAACCTGTTCAGCATTGTTGTAATAAACATCCAGCGTGGCATTTGCTGTAGCAGGATGTTCCAAAAAAGATTTTTTGCAAGATGCTCCGCTTAAAATTAATGTGCCTGCAAGAATTATATATTTTAGTTTCATGATCTGTTGATTTAATAATTTAGAATTCGATGTTTGCACCAATGGTAAATGATCTTGGATTTGGATAATGCCCGTTATCAATATTCATCAGCGTTACCCTGCTGTTGTAAGCACCCAGCTCCGGATCGTAGCCTGTGTATTTTGTAAACGTATACAGGTTTTGTACAGAAGCATATAATTTAAAATTATTCAGCTTTGCTTTTGCAATCATTTTCTTTGGCAAATTATATCCAAGTGAAATATTTTGTATCCTTAGGAAAGAGCCACTTTCAATAAACCTGTCGGATATTCTGAAATTATTATTATGCCACTGGTTATATCTGGGCAACTGGCCATTGGGATTATCAGAACTATACCTGTCAAGCACCGTTGTCAACTGGTTGTTGTATTGATTTCTCAAACCTTCTGTCTGGCGGCGGGAATAGTTAAATATTTTTGCACCATAGCTACCATAGATAAATACAGATAGGTCAATCCCTTTATAGGTAACGGTATTCGTGACACCGTAAGTAAACTTTGGATTTGGGTTACCTATTACCATTACATCTTTATCATCAATTTTATTATCGCCATTAAGGTCTTTAAAACGTACATCCCCTAACCACTGTTTATCAGCTTGTACAGGCAGCCCCCAGTTAACCCCATTGTTCAAGTCTTTCATATCACGAAACAAACCATCTGTAACATATCCATAAAATGAACCCACAGGCAATCCCTGCTGAGATAAGGTTACCAGCGGATTATCGCCGTATTCATCAAATGAACCTTTTAGTGTTGCATCCGGAGCATTCAAAAAATCCAGTTTGTTTTTGTAATGGCTAAATACAACACTTGTTTTCCAAACAAGGTTAGCATTTTGAATATTATAAGTGGAAATGCTGATATCAATACCCTTGTTGGTCATCTGTCCGTCATTAGCAATCGGTGTTTGAATATCGTTCCAGTTGGTTCCTAAACCAGAGAAAGCACCCAACTGTGT
Source organism: Chitinophagaceae bacterium (assembly GCA_031427745.1). GTDB lineage: Bacteria > Bacteroidota > Bacteroidia > Chitinophagales > Chitinophagaceae > Ferruginibacter. The sequence continues at coordinate 1,536 of JANPNY010000533.1, forward strand.
TGACAGCAACATTTGTGTTGTTATTTTCTTGTATACATCAACTGAAATTTCAACTCTTTTGTTAAGAATGGTTGCGTCTATACCAGCATTGTATGTCTTAACCGATTCCCAGCCAAGTTTTGGATTAGCTACATTGTAAGGAAGACTGCCAGGACCAAATGGGCCAGTAGTGGGTGCAGCAATATTTGACACGTATGCATTATTGCCAGATACACTTTGATTACCTACAGAGCCGCCTCCAACTCTTAGTTTAAGATAGCTAAGGTTTTTTAAACCTTGTGCAAAGGTTTCGTTGGTAATTGTCCATGAAGCAGATACTGCTGGGAAAGTGCCCCATCTTTTACTAGGGCCAAAGCTGGATGATCCATCACGGCGAACCGATGCACTAATGGCGTATT
>JANPNY010000534.1:0-3414 GCA_031427745.1 Chitinophagaceae bacterium
ATAAGGTTATTGGATTTTTTATTCTGTTTTCTACTAAGGTTTTTCTTTAACCTTAGTAGAAAAATATACCTATAGCAGTAAACCTTATTACCTTATTTGCGCTTACTGTCCTTAACTTAATGACATTGCCCGAAGGGGTGACATTTAAAACTTCTTACGACAGGAGCACACTAATTCAGGAAGCTGTGGAATCTGTAAAAAGCACATTGATAGAAGAATTGATTACTGTTTCTATCGTGATACTCATATTTCTTTTTAACTGGCGAAGTGCATTGGTAATACTTATCCAGCTCCCTATTTCTGTGGCCATCGGGTTTATATTACTGCAGGCATTCGGGCTTTCCTCCAACATCATGTCGTTAACAGGTATTGCATTAGCCATTGGAGTTGTGGTTGATGATGGAATTGTAATGGTGGAAAATTCTTACCGGCATATTTGCGATGAACAAATAAAACGGACTGGCGGATAAAAAAGACCAAACCCTTTGTGGCTAGGGGTTCTAACTCCCCTCTCCTTTGGAGAGGGGTTGGGGGTGAGGTCAAACCAGGCAAGAATTTTAGTCCTTAATTCGCACAATATGTCTTATCAACTTTAATATGAACTGGATAAAAAAAATATTTACACGGCAACCCGAAATAGTTAATGCGGAAGACCGGCTAAAAATAATAGAAAGTGCCTCCTGGCAGGTGGGACCAGGAGTGTTTTTTTCTACCATTATAGTAATTGCAGCTTTTCTGCCGGTATTCCTTTTAACAGGTATGGAAGGAAAATTATTTTCTCCGTTGGCTTACACAAAATCTTTTATTTTAATTGTAGATGCATTCCTCGCTATTACACTAACCCCGGTTTTAATTTCATTTCTTATAAAAGGAAAACTTAAACCAGAAAATAAAAATCCGATTACAAGAATTTTAGAAAAAATTTATAATCCCATTCTTTCATTTTGCTTTAGATGGCGTAAGACAGTAATTGGTTTAAACCTTGTGGCATTAGCTATTGGTGTTTTTATGTTCACAAAGATTGGTTCAGAATTTTTGCCCCCGCTTGATGAAGGTTCATTGCTGTTTATGCCGGTAACCATGCCTGATATTTCTAATTCAGAAGTTAAAAGGTTATTGCAGGTACAGGATAAAATAATAAAAACAGTTCCTGAAGTGGCGCATGTATTAGGCAAAGCCGGCAGGGCAAATACAGCAACGGATAATTCTCCGGTAAGTATGATTGAAACCATCATCCTGCTAAAACCAACAAATGAGTGGAGAAAGGGAATGACCAAAAATGACATCATAAATGAGTTAAATGCCAAGCTGCAGATACCGGGTATCACCAACGGGTGGACGCAACCCATCATCAATCGTATCAACATGCTTTCCACCGGTATCCGTACCGATGTAGGTATAAAAGTATATGGACAAAACCTGGATACGATATATGCTTTCGCACAACAAATAAAAAAAGCATTGGATGGTACACCGGGTGTAAAAGATTTATACGTAGAACCAATTACCGGCGGAAAATATATTGAGATAGCAGTAAAGAGGGATGAAATCGGCAGATATGGATTGAGCGTAGATGATGTAAATGCAGTGGTAGAAAGTGCATTGGGTGGAATGCGGCTAACGACTACAATTGAGGGCAGGCAAAGGTTTTCGGTTAATGCAAGGTTTGCACAGGACTTCCGGGATAACATACAATCCTTAAAAAGATTACAGGTTCAAACAATGAGTTATGGCCCCATACCATTGGAAGCAGTTGCTGAAGTACGGATAGCCGAAGGCCCACCGATGATAAATTCAGAAAATGCTATGTTAAGAGGTACCGTATTATTTAATGTAAGAGAACGTGACTTAGGCAGTACCGTTACCGAAGCACAAAAAAAACTGAATACAATGATTGGCAAAATGCCCAAAGGGTATTTTTTGGATTGGAGCGGTCAATGGGAAAATCAACTAAGGGCAAATAAAACATTAAAGACCATCATGCCAATTGTGCTTGTAATTATTTTTTTGATATTATACTTCACTTATAAATCCATGAAGGAAGCGTTAATGTCTATGATAACGGTTCCTTTTGCATTGATAGGTGGTGTGTATGCTGTTTATTTTTTTGGGGTCAATTTGTCTGTAGCAGTAGCCGTAGGTTTTATTGCCTTGTTTGGTATGGCAATAGAAACCGTTATGTTGATGACCATCTACCTCAATATATCCATGAAAAATATGGTAGCAGAACATGGCAATTCAAAAGATGCAATAACTCCGGCTTTATTAAGAGAGTTTGTAATTAAAGGGGCAACACAACGGCTCCGTCCCTTTATGATGACGGTTTCTGTTTCGCTTTTTGGTTTAATACCCATCCTATGGGCTACTGGTGCAGGTAGTGATGTGATGCTTGCTATAACCATTCCTTTAATTGGGGGAACTATATCTGCTACTATTTATGTAATGCTGGTTACACCAATAGTTTTTGAAATGGTAAAAGAACGGGAGCTAAAAAAACATGGAATGGTAGAACTGATTGATGCATCTGAATAGGTCAATGATCAATTGGCAATTGGCAACAGGTAATAGGAAAAAGTGAGGAGGATTTTTGAGCCAAACGGTAGTGCTGACATTAAGCATCGTTGCGTCCCACACTTGTGCTACATAACATTATTGAACAAACAAAATGACGGTATCAATAATCATCATTTTAATTTTTTGCTTAACTCCCCGCTGGCCAGCGGGGATGGCGGCTTTTAACAAAATATGGACTTCTATAAAAACGATATAAACGAATTACTGGCACAATTTAAAACGGATGCCTCTACTGGTTTATCCAATGAGTTGGCTGCTGAACAATTCAGTAAAGTTGGCCCTAATAAAATAACCGGTACAGCTTCCCGAAAATGGTTTAAGATACTATTGACACAGTTCAATAACCTATTGGTTATTTTATTAATAGTCGCCAGTTTGCTTTCCTTCCAGATAGGTTCCTACCGGGATGGTATTGTACTGGGCATGATTGTTATTTTAAATGCCTTCATCGGCTTTTACCAGGATTGGAAATCGGAAAATATTTTACAATCACTAAAGAATTTAATTGCAGAAAAATGTACCGTTATCCGAAGTGAAAAATCACGTCAAATTCCTGTTGAAGATATTGTTCCCGGTGATGTGGTTATTATTAATGAAGGCGATGGTATTGTAGCCGATATGCGTTTACTGGAAAGCCATTCATTGTATGTAAATGAATTTATTCTTACCGGCGAATCGCAGGCAAGTGAAAAAAATAATACAGCTACAGTAAAAGAAAATGCCGCTATCGCTGAGCAAAGTAATATGCTTTTCATGGGTACATCTGCGGCAAAAGGACAGGCTAAAGGGCTGGTGGTTGGCACTGGTATGCAAACAGAGTTGGGAAGAATAGCGGGCAAA
>JANPNY010000535.1:0-1545 GCA_031427745.1 Chitinophagaceae bacterium
CCACCGTCCATCCAGGCCGGTGGCAACCGTGCGTCCGACAGGTTCAGCGTCGCCAGGTCGAAGGGGTTGTGCGGCGAGACCCAGGGTGCGAAGAGCGAAGCAAAGATGCATGATAACGAAACGATGGCTCTTAGTACCCTGCAGGATTTTGCGATACAGCTAAAAGGCAATCCCCTGGGGGCCAATGCAGCAGCAAAAAGTTTTGAAGAGTTGTACGACCAAACCACCACATCGCTCCTGAGCAAAACAGGCAAGGAAAGTTTTGAAGCCGTTAAAATGTTGCAAAAAACGGATGTAAAAAACTACCGACCTACACCAGGAGTAATCTATCCGGCTAGTCCATTGGGTAACTCATTAAAGCAAATAGCCCAAATGATTAAAATGGACGTTGGCCTTGAAGTAGCATTTGCAGAAAGTGGGGGATGGGACACCCACTTTAACCAGGGAACAGAAAATGGTGTGTTCGCCAGAAACGTTGCTGACCTAAGCAACAGCATTGCTGCTTTTTGGAAAGATATAGAACCCATGCAGGATGACATTACCCTAATGACCACTACCGAATTTGGCCGTACGGTAAAACAAAACGGCACCGGCGGCACCGATCATGGAAGGGCAAGCTGTGCTTTTATTTTGGGCAATGATGTTAATGGGGGCAGGGTATTGGGTGATATCAAACCGTTATCTGTAGAAAACTTAGCAGATGGCCGCGACCTTGCAGTGACAACTGATTTCAGAAGCATTTTTAGTGAAGTAGCCAATGCCCATCTACATATCAACGACAATAAAACCTTATTTCCGGAATGGAGTGGAGGCAAAGCAGGAGTTATGAAATAGGTGCTATTGGCGGACTATTGCAAGTGTTTACCGCAGTTTCTGGCCCAGGCGTATTTCTAACAAGTTTATTGCTCTATATATTATTGCAGCTTCTTTTGTAAAACTATTGATCTCACTTTTTGTCTCTCTTTCTACACTTTTGTGATACCGCTTTTTTGATTGGCTTCTCCAATACATTCAAATTTCCTTTTTCCCATTTCTATTGTTACTTTCGCAGCCGGTTTGTATTTGATAGGTACAGATCGGTTTTTAAAAATCAATCAAAAACAATCCGCATTGGCGGTAAGGAGATAACATATTATGGCAACAACAGCAGACATGCGCTCGGGGCTTATCATTAAAATTGATGGTAGCTTATACACAGTTATAGATTTTGGACAAAATAAAACAGCCCGTGCTGCAGCTAAAGTTTGGGCCAAATTAAAAGGAGTTGATAACAGCCGCACTATTGAAGTTACCTGGAATAGTGGTGAAAATATCTTTCCGGTAAGGGTGGAAAAGAAAACGTACCAATATTTATATAAAGATGATACCGGCTATAGTTTTATGGATACGGAAACCTTTGAGCAAATTACTGTACCGGAAGTAATGGTAGATGCGCCTAAGTTTTTAAAAGATGGGCAAGAAGTAACTGTATTGATTAATGGTGAAACCGACATGCCAATGGGTGTTGAGTTGCCGGATAAAATTGTTTTGTTGGTAACCTATAGC
>JANPNY010000536.1:0-3887 GCA_031427745.1 Chitinophagaceae bacterium
TGTCGTATAGCATAACATAGGTAACACTTTTTCAATACCCTTAAAGACTCCCTCTATACTGGGGTAGCCCTTAAGGGCCGTTAAGGGTCCAAACTGTAGCACAACATAGGTTACAGTTTTCGCCTTTGTTGGTGTCGTGTATTTAAAAACTATTTACTAAACCAAACGCCCCGGTTGTGTCTTTTCGACCAACCGGCGAAGCGTTGTAATTTGATACTGAAATTAATTTCTTATAGTTTTTAAATTATTGTGTGCTGCTCTATCCAAACTTGTTTACCAATTGTTTAGATAATTTCAATAAGCTTATTCATTGCAAGTGCTACTTTGCTCCGTGCCTTCGGATGTTGGTCGAAACGCCAACATCGGCGTATCCTGAGTAGGTTGCTTAACTTAAATGCTTACCAACAAAGGCGAGCCCCAATAGTCGAAGTTTTTGTCATTCATATTTTTCCATCCCTGGTGCCATGCCATCCAATTAAAATCTTTATTTGCAATCCAGCTTCACTGCATACTTGCTCCAGTCGTCGTAGCAGTCAATCCTCACGGCGGTGTTGCCATTAAGGGATAGCCAGCTAAACTTTATAAAAAACAAATCCTTGTTTGGCAGCTTCACTTCATAATAATAAAAACCATTCAGCTCCCTGAAGTCGCAGCTTTTAAGCAGTTTGGCTTTGTAAGGTTTGCCGGCAAAAAACGAATCAATCGTGTATTTAATGCCCAACTCTTTTGAAGGCGAACTGATGATGCTGAAAGAAGAATAGCCCATACGTGGGCCCTTTAGCATCAGGTTCCATGTTACCGGTACATTGGGCGCCTGCATAAATATTTTGCCCTAATACTAATGTTGGCAGTGCCCCTGCAGTAAAAATTGATGGCAGTGTCATCGCTCATGGTTAATCTGTCTTCCTAGCCATTTTACCGGGTAGGTTTTTGGTGCGCCAACGGCCCAGTTGCCTACATTGCTGTAGCCGGTACTGTCGAACAGCATCTTTTTTACCAGGTCGTACTATTCTGTTTTGGGTGCTTGCACTGCGGCTGCAATTGCCATGCACAAAAAGGCTGGTGTTAATACAAGTTTTTTCATGGAAATAAAAGTAGTGGATACAGGGGAGAAATGCAAGTGTTGCTAAATGGGTGGATTTTTTGCTTTGTGCATTAGCTTTGCAGCCTCGTGGGGTTTAGTGAGGCAAGAGGATCGTGAAGGCGATCAGCGGCTGTTGAGCGCAAGTAATTATATCAATCCTCCATTTTTGAAATATGCAACCCGATATCAGTGGGCAATCCATCTAAACTTGTTACATTATTGGCACTAATATATTCCTGCAATCCTTCAGTACCTTTTGCATCGGCCCATTCGAAATGGATATTTCTTTCGCCGGTGTATTGGTAGGTGGGCACGCCAAAGCCACAGGAGGTTTGTACAAGGTCTATATCGGCCACCATTATTTGTCGGGTGCTTGGATAGATGGTAAAGGAAGGCGCCAATCGTTCCCATTCTTTTGTTCCGGGCAAAACCGTATGTCCTTTGCCATACAGGCGCAGAATGTTTGGCGTGGCATCAAAAGAACAAAACATAAAAGTGATGCGGCCGTTCTCGAGCGTATGTGCAGATGTTTCGTTGCCGCTGCTGATAAGATCCATATACGCCACCTGCTTTGGCGATAAAACACAGAAGCAGTCCATACCTTTGGGCGAAAGATTTACACGGCCTGCGGCACTGAGCGGCGCAGTGGCTACAAAAAAAATATGCTGTTCGGCAATGAATTCGGCATGTGCTGGTTTGATAGCATCGTGAAGTTCACCCATGGTAGTTTTTTAAAAATTAAAGATAAGGAGTAAAAAAAATAATGGGATAGGCATTAAAAAGTTGCTAACGTTTATGATGATTGGGGAAGTGGTTCGCAAAGACAAGAACCACGGCAGGTAGCGTATTATAGGGTTGCCAACCTTCTTTAGAGTAGTTAGAATTATAAGGGGGTTGGCAAGCCTGGTGATGATTTGGGAAGTGTTCCGTGAAGACATGAAACACGGCGGTGGACACCAACCATGGGTGACGAATACGTATTATAGGGTTGCCAACCTTCCTTGGAGTAGTTAGAATATTATAAAGGTTGGCAACCCCGGTGATGAAGTGGTTAGTGACACCGCCCACGTTGAAAAATTTGGAATACCTGCTGGCAGGATGAACAATTACAGTTGGATATAATTATACTATCTACAATCTATTTCGATGAAATATACATTAGCAGTTATCGTGGTATTGGGTGGGCTTACCATCAATTGTAATTCGCAACAAAAGGCACCGGCAACAGCGCCCGCTGCTGAGTCGGTATATCGAATTGGTAAGGCCTCAGTTGATGGTATCGGTAAATTTTATTGGGGAAGAGAAATCTCTCATGTAATGGGCGCTGGCGGTACAGACTGGCTTGAAAGAGACGAAAGAAATGAGGAAGAAAATACCAGTCTTGCCATTAGCAATATTCAATTGGCACCCAATGCAGTGGTGGCTGATATTGGCGCCGGCACGGGCTATTACAGTTTTAAACTGGCAACTAAAGTACCCAAAGGAAAAGTGTATGCGGTGGAGATACAGGATGAAATGATCAGCTACCTGTCTAATAAAAAAACAATGCTACAGGATACGGTGGTGGAAATAATAAAAAGCACCCTCGCTTCGCCCAACCTGCCGGATAACAGCGTTGATATTGCCATAATGGTTGACGTATATCATGAACTCGAATTTCCGCAGGAGATGTTGCAGGCCATCCGCAAATCGCTAAAACCCACCGGGAAAATATTATTAATTGAATACAGGGGTGAAGATCCTGCTGTACCCATCAAGGCTCTTCATAAAACGACTGTGGCGCAACTTAACAGGGAATTAGCTGCTAATGGATTTGAACTAAGTTACCAGGGTAACTTTTTACCCATTCAACATTTTTTGTTGTACCAAAAAAAATGAGCCGAAAGGTGGATGCTAAAAAACTTACCCTGCTAGCCGTTCTTATCAGGCAACCTAGGTGCGTTGCATTACCGCTTTCGCCGGAGTTGTATGCATACCAGTCCCCGTTCTATACCCCCGATCCTGTTGTGATGGTCGGTTACAGGTGCCCAATGCCCAATAAATTACAATGAAAATTAAGATCGTACTGAAACAGCCGCCGCCTAATTTTTTTGCGCCGTACCCGGCAATGATAGTCTTGAAAAAGTTGTTCATGTAAATTATTTTTTAAGGAATAATCCGATAATCATGCCAGTTTTTTTTGAATCCTGCGTAGCAGATTTACTATTGGCTCCCACGAAATAAGCAAAGGGCCTGCAAATGATGCCGGCCCTTAATTTTTGAATCTGTTACACGATAACTATTATTGCCACCTAAGTTCTTGCACCTTGAATAAAAACTTTTTTTACTTCGCCCGGGTTTTGTATTGTCTCGTAAAATTCTTCCAGGAATGCAATCATTTCTTTTTTAACCCTTGGTTCCAGCAAAGTGAAATTATTGATGAGTGCATAAATTGTTTCTTTTTTTGAATTGAAAAGTGCAATCACTTCATTCAGTTCATCCATGGTTCTTGGATAACCACGGTACACCCTTTGTAACACTGTCTCTGTATTTAACATAGGGTCCGGAATTGCGTAGTCGGTGTTTACAAGGCCTGAATAATCGAAGTCGTATGGAACTGAGAAAGGACTGGCCAACGAGTCGCTTTTTAACCGGATGGTTCTTATATTATGCCTTACCGGAACCGACCAGTCGGTATTACCAATCATATACTCAAACATAGCAACCAATAGCATTTGCTTCCTGTCTGTATACTCTGTGTTGGGCCTTCCCTCTGCCCAGTCCCTGCAATCATTTCTTTTTTAACCCTTGGTTCCAGCAAAGT
>JANPNY010000537.1:0-2001 GCA_031427745.1 Chitinophagaceae bacterium
GCACCGGCACATTAAAAAATTATTATGTAGCTGACAGTAGTTTTATTTATGCAAAAACAGGATCGCTAAGCGGTTGTATTGCATTAAGCGGCTATTTAATAACTCAAAAAAATAAGTTGCTCATCTTCTCTGTTTTGACCAATAATTTTAAAGGCCGTGCCACAGCAGTAAGGCGGGCTGTAGAAAAATTTATTAGTGGTGTTAGACGGGATTATTAAAGATCGAGGCCGACAAAAAGTATGCGGCCTATGTTTATCATCAAGTTTCATTAATCATAAAAACGATCACTACCTCCCAAACATTTTATCTAGATCCGTCTTTTTATACTCGGTGTAAGTTGGCTTACCATTGCTGGTAATATTAGGTACCGCACATTGAAATAAATCTTCCACCAGCACCGTCATTTCTTTTTGCGAAAGCGCAGTACCAGCTTTAATGGATTGTTGCCAGGCCAGGGATCGAAGCAGCTTTTCTCTTTTACTATATTTTAAATCGCTGCTGAAATTTTTGTATTGTTCCAGCATCTTTTCAATGGCGGTTTTTTCGTTACCCTGCAGTACATCGGCAGGCGTACCTTGTATTACAAATGTGTTGTTGCCAAATGGCTCGAGGTGATAGCCAAGGTAATGAAGATCGGAAAGCAATTCGTTCAGTACAACTGTATCAGCCGCAGCTAATTCAATAGTAATTGGAAACAAGCTTTGCTGAATAGCAATAGGCTTGCCGCTGGTAGCTTTTATAAAACGTTCGTACAATACCCGTTCATGCGCATTTTGCTGGTGTATCAACAAATACCCCTCGGGGTTTTGCACAACAATGTAGGTTTGGTGCAATTGTATTATTTGGTGAATGCTGAGAGGAATTTGGTGAATCGCCAATGGTGATTGAAGCGACGTAAATGGAGAGCCGGAAGTTGTCTTAACCCCGGGATTTAATAAATCATCTTTTTGAAACTGTTCACCACCCTCGGTTATATTCTTCCCGCTTTTTTGAGCCGGCTCGTAAAAACTTTTCCAGTCTTTCAGGTCACTTTTATTTTCAATAAAGTGTGCCTGGTTTTTTTGCGTAAACGTACTATACAAAGATGAGCTGGCGGCAGAAGATTTTTTTTCTTCTGTAAACGGTTTACTCACCGCATCGAGTTGCTGGATAGAAGCATCTAATTCAAAATCTAATGTGGGTGTAATGCTGAATTGTGCCAGCGCATGTTTTACGGCACTTTGCACAAAGGCATATACAATTTTTTCATCCTCAAATTTTATTTCCTGCTTGGTAGGATGAACGTTGATATCAACCTGGGTTGGATCCAAATCAATAAACAACGTGTACATGGGAAAACTGTCCCTGGCAATCATCCCATCAAAAGCATTCATTAATGCATGATGCAGGTAACCGCTTTTTATAAAACGGTTGTTTACAAAAAAATACTGGTCGCCTCTTGTTTTTTTGGCTGTTTCGGGCTTACCAACAAAGCCATAAATATTCATGTAATCCGACTGCTCCTGGATGCTTACCAATTTAGCATTGTAGCTGTTGCCCAATATTTGAAGAATGCGTTGTTTAAGTGACCCTCTTTCCAGGTGAAACACTTGCTGACCATTGCTGGTAAATGAAAAGAAAATATCCGGAAAGGCCATGGACACCCTTATAAATTCATCAACGATGTACCGTAATTCAGCTGCGTTGCTTTTTAAAAAATTCCTGCGGGCAGGTACGTTGAAAAATAAGTTTTTCATCGCAATACTGGTGCCGGTTGGCCATGCAATGGGCTCCTGCTTTTTTACCAGGCTGTTGTCTATTTCTATATACGTACCGGTAATGTCATCTGCTTTTTTTGATTTCAGTTCTACCGCTGCAACTGCAGCAATACTGGCGAGTGCCTCGCCCCTGAACCCCATGGTTTTTATGTGAAAAAGGTCCTGGATATTTTTAATTTTAGAGGTAGCGTGGCGCTCAAAACTCATCCTGGCGTCGGTTTCGCTCATGCCTTTGCCATTATCA
>JANPNY010000538.1:0-5772 GCA_031427745.1 Chitinophagaceae bacterium
GGTATTCCGGCATTGGTAGGCTTGTGGATGAAGCAAACAATGGGTGTAAAATTTCTGCATGATATACGGGAGTTTTATGCAGAAAGCCGTGTAGATGGCGGCATGTGGAATATTCAACATCCACTCTATAAAATAGTGTACCGTTATTTTATAAGGAAAGAAAAAGAACAGGTGGCCAAGAGTGATGGCATTGTATGTCTTACCTATGCAGCAGAGAAAATTATAAAGCAATTACCGGAATATAAAAGCAGCGTTCCCCTTGTAGTAATTCCATGTAGTGCCGACATGGATTTGTTTGATCCTGCAACTATTCCTGCAGCACAAAAACAGCAGTTGCAACACGAATTAAATATCGGCGAAAAGGATGTTATCATCAGCTACCTTGGCTCTATTGGCGGCTGGTATATGACGAGCGAAATGCTCCGGTTTTGTAAACGCTTATCTGACAAAATTCCACAGGCAAAGTTTTTATTTATCTCGCCACACCTGCATGATGTAATAGTTGGCGAGGCGGCAAAACATGGACTGGCTGCGGATAAACTGATTGTAAAACATGGCACACGAGCCCAGGTTCCTGCGCTTTTATCATTGAGCAACTATTCTATTTTTTTTATTAAACCCTGCTATTCAAAACTATCTTCGTCCCCCACCAAACATGGAGAAATTATGGCCATGGGCATACCGGTAATTACCAACAGCGGCGTAGGTGATGTGGAAGAAATCGTTCACAAATACCATAGCGGTTATGTACTGAATGATTTTACAGATGAGGCATTTGATGCTGTAATAACTGCCATCCTGGGCAATAAAAAATTTGATGCTGCTGAAATTCGGAGTGGCGCAACAGATTTTTATTCACTTAAGAAAGCAGTGGAGCAATACACAGCCATTTACAGGGAAATACTTTACGAGTAATAAAGACTTTAAGTTGGGACAGATACTACCTTTATTGATAGCCCCAGGCAACCTGCACCTGAATAAAAGCTCCACAATGGTATGTTGCAACGAGAGTGCCCTATTGGCGTCAGACTCCATCCGGTGTCACACTTGTTTTTACTGATTAATTGAAATGAAACATAGCCGTTGTTGGTCTTGTTTGATGATGTTGGAATTTTGGCGCAGGACCGGCCACCGGACGGGAGTGCGATGCTGGGGGTTTAAAAACCTTATCAAGGATGGTCAAATTCAGTCAAAATCGCTCTATCTTCATGGCAACTTATGAAATATACTCTTAGCCTTCTTGTACTAACCTTAGCATTTATAACCACTGCCGTTGAAGCGCAGGTAATATGCGAACCAATTTTCATTAAAGAATATGCTGCTGCCGGGCATAATCTTGAACCCTTTGTAACAAAAATGCTTCCTAATGGTGAGGTGCTAATAGCAGGCAAATCTAGCTTGGCCGGAAGCAGTGATAATGATGCAATGATAGCAAGGTTTTCAGGTGATGGCACACTGATTTGGAACGTTTTGTTGACAGGAAACCAGGATGACAGGTTAACCGAAATAACCTTATTGAACAACGGAAATTTTCTTTTAAGCGGAAGTACTGATTCTTTTGGGTACGTTTCTAAACAGGTCTTGCTTGTTTATATGAAGAATGACGGAACAGTTATCTGTAATAAAATATTAGGTTTTAGTGGATCACTTTCTGCGTTAAAAGCCATCATTCAATTACCTGGTAATGATATTGCAGGTTGCCTGAATGTAAACGACAGTACACCACTTTCAAATCCTGTGGTGTTTAAAATGGATTTAAATGGAAATATCAAATGGGCAAAACAGTTTGATAAAGCCGGTGAAAAAAGTTTTACATCTATTGCTTTTGAGAATGACAGGATTTATGTTAGTGGCTTTTATACCGATGGAAAAAAAAAGGGAGTAATAACAAAATTAAACAGTGCCGACGGTACAATCATTTCCGCTGAAAATCTCTTATACAACCCCGATGTAATGGATGAGGAAGTAACTGATCTTGAAATTTTTGATAATAAAATTTCGTATGGCCTATGGGAAAAAAATGTCGGGAATTCATGGTATAGAAAGATATTGATTCAGCAACAAGTAAACGGAAATACTTATTTTGAAACAATTGTCAACAGTGACACCGATTCAAAACCTTTTAAATGCAAGAGGACAAAGGACGATGGCTTTTTAATTTTACGTAATAATGATGAACCTCATATTGTTAAACTTAACAGGTATAATACTATTGATTGGAGTGCTTTTCTTTTTGAAAGATATTCTGCGCTGCATCAAATTAATAACGACTTTGATGAAACAAGTTCAGGTGGGTGTATATCTGCCGGCTATAGTAACGATTACTATAGCAATTACGAAAATAAAATAAAATTCATAAGGTTAAATGCAATGGGGTTGGCTGGTAACTGCACCCGGCCCGGGTTTACCTTCTTTACAGATACTGTTAAACTTGCCCGCAAAACATTTCAATGGACCTCATCCACGAGCGTAGTATTGCAAATTGATGTAATTAATCCGCCTGCCTCCAAACTGGTAATAAAAGAATCTGTAGTTTGCGATACAACAATATGCAAAAATGCCACCCCTTTACCACCAGAATGCAACAAAACATCACTACATGAATATCAAACTCAATGGGCCGCCACTGTACGTGATTTTGTGACCATGGACGACGGAAGCAAGATTGTTGTTGGCGAAATGAACTTTATTGGTTTTGTTGCCAGAATTAATAACAACGGCAGTGTAGCATGGTCAAAAAGGGTGGAAGAGTTTTCTCATAATTCGTATATCACCCGCATTATAAAAGCAGCCAATGGAGATATAGTATTGTTTATAAATGATGCTTATATTATTAATCATCAAGCATTCAGGATTATCAAAGTTTTAAAAATTGACTCCAATGGTAATTTGCTTGAAATGAAAGAATTAAATAAGGGCAGGGGTGGTGAATTGGGAGATGTGACAGCAGATGAATATGGTGGTTTTGTGACTGTATTCAATAAAGCTTACGGCTTGGGGTATCTCTACTCTGCTGTGATCAGGTATAATGCGAATTTGCAGGTTGTGTGGCAGAAAGAGTTGAGACATTCTGCAATGACACCAATTTATAAGTCAATAGTATCTGATGGAAAAGCAGTGTACATCGGGTTGGAAAGTTATGATTGGTACAACAAGAAAACAATAGGGATAGAAAAATTAGATTTTGCAACAGGCAGCTTGGTTTGGACAAAGCGATTTTCTGTTGAAGAGGGTGGGCTTGAATTTAGTAAATTAATTAAAGACAATAACACGTTGTTCGCTTTCTTCCGAAAAACCAAACCACTGGCTTACCCTAATTATGAAAGCAGTATGGCAATGTTGAAACTTACCCCGGATGGAGATATTATTGAGGCCGTTGAAATCAAAATTGACAATTTAATACCCAATGACACTTATTATTATTTAGACGTCTGTCCTCCGGTTGTAACAATGTCTGCCGACAAAAATTTTATCTTTAGCAGCCAGGTTAAAACAGCCGCAGGGCAGGCCCTAAATATTTCAAAATTTGATAAAAACGGTAACAACATCTGGTGTAAAAATTATACGGACCTCGATAAGTTTTCTGTTTATAATATTCATTCGCTGGCGGCAGGTGCAGTGATAACAGGAACAGTTTTGAGGCCTACCTTTATCTCACTTGGTTTCAGAACCTTTTTCGTTTTACAGGTGGATAGCGCCGGTGAAATAAAGAGGCAGTCTCCCCAGGAATGTGCACCTGTGGCAGCAATTCAAACGCACTCACCGCTGAGTATCACAGAAGCACCGCCAGGCATTGATTCGGTGGTAAACCTTTTATATTCTTCAGTTGGGCCAGCTGTGCTCGCTGAACAGCAGACGGCGGTTTATGTAACACCTTATTGTATTGAAAAAAGTTCCTGCAACCAGGTAACGCTTATTAAAAACGCTGGCGGCTGCAGCAACCAGGATACCCTCTCTTACTATTTGCAGGGCAATGACTGTGGTGCAATAGTGAAGTGGAAGTATGATACTGCTTTCTTTAAAACTATTCTGGAAACAATTGATACGCTAAGAATAGTACCGGTTGGCCCGGGAGTAAGTATGGTTAAAGCTGAGCTGGAAACGACCTGCTTTACAAAACGTGACAGTGCACTTGTTGCCGTTAATATTTCCGCCAATTTTATTAAGATCGGTAACGATACAATAATATGTTCTGGCAGTAATATCCTGTTACATGCCGGCCCCGGCTACACCAGTTATGTATGGAGTAATGGCTCAATTGATTCCAATTTGCTTATCACCGTTCCGGGTCAGTATTTTGTAAAGGTTAAAGATAACTGCGGAAGAACAGGAAGCGATACTATTTTAGTGACGGAAGCCGGTAAAGACTTCCATATTTCCGGAAGAAATACCAAATGCAATAATGACACTTTACAGCTGGCGGCAACCTTCGGCTACACAAAGTATAAATGGAGTCCTTCCAATAATATTATATCAGCTGGTGAAAGTGCTGTTGTGTTTCCAGTACAAACCCAATGGTATTTTGCGAACGCAGAAGTATTGACCGGTTGTACTGTAAAAGATTCTATACTGGTTACTGTTAAAACATCACCTGTAATAAACCTTGGCGCAGATACCAGTATTTGTTTCAACACAGCAATTCAATTAAAAGCTCCAGGTACATTTTTGGCATACACCTGGAGCACTGGCAAAACAACTAATGAAATTACAGTGTCTGAAAAAGGGCAATACAGTGTAAGGGCCACTTATACAAATGGATGCTATTCGGCAGACACGATCAATATTGCAAAGTATTTATTTTTACCACCTGCACTGGGTAATGATACATCTGTTTGTAACAACCCCTCTTTTAAACTTAATCCCGGAGTCTATGAACGTTACTTGTGGAGTGATCTCACAACAAACAGCACTTTATCTGTTTACAAGGCAGGCCCTTACTGGGTAAAAGTGACTGATAAAAATGGATGTTCCTCTTCTGACACCATTTTTATAATAAATCTGTTTAACAATCCTGCGTCGTTTTTGCCAGATTCGTTGCTGTTCTGTTACGGAGATCAATTATTGCTCAGCCCTTCAAAAGTATTCCAATCCTATTCCTGGTCTACAGGGGAAACCAACCATTCTGTGAGAATTAGCAAGCCGGGAGATTACCTGCTTAACGTTACTGATTTTAATGCATGCCGGGGAGCAGATACGGTAAAAATAGTAAGAAACCCAACCTGCCCTGATGTGATCTTTTTTGTAAATGCTTTTAGCCCTAATGCTGATAGGATAAATGAGACATTCAGGCCGGTATGTTATGGAGTGCCTGAAAAATACGAATTGAAGGTTTACAACTATTTTGGTGAACTTGTATTTTCTACCTCAGATTTTACAAAAGGTTGGAACGGAGAATATAAAAATAAAACACAGCCTGTAGGAAATTACGTTTTCATTTGCACTTACAAATTTTATGGTAGTATCCAAACATCAAAGCGTGGTAACATTCTTTTATTGCGATAAAAATGGGTAACCTCCTCAGATGCGGAAGTATTTACTAAATAAAAAGCTTCTAGGCGCTGGAATGAGGTGTGGGGGAGTTCTGCCCAGAGGTAACACCTTTAAAATAAGTGTCACTGCTAAATAACTAATCAACCTATATTGGAATAAAAGCCCAATAAAGATATACGGTACCTTTCGGCTTGTTCGTCACTGCCGGCCGTTCTGCGCTCGCAGAGAATTTGTCCGGCCTGGCGCGTCTCCATCCGCAACAGCCTCGGCGTCTACCTCAGT
>JANPNY010000539.1:0-2451 GCA_031427745.1 Chitinophagaceae bacterium
GGAGTGATGATTTTATGAAAGCAGAGCCTACTTACCTGCAGGCACTTCAATATTATTTAGCACAGGATTTTCATTTTATTTCCCTGGGTGATGAAGAAGAGTTGTGGGAAAACCTGGTGGGGCCGGTAAAAGCCAACAATAAAAAAAGTATTGCTTTGCAAAAGGAATTTTTGTTACAGCAACGCTACACAAAAGTATTTGGTAACCATGATACTTTCTGGCATAATGATCCATTTGCCGGCATGCAATTAAAGAGCATGTACAGTGCAACCGTTAACATTTACGAGGCTGTATTGCTGAAACTAAAAATTGAACAAAGAGGTTTGGAATTTTTTTTAACCCACGGTCACCAGGGTGATGGGCTTAGTGATACCAACTGGTTTAGCGCCTGGTTTGTGGGCAGGGTGTGGGCACCGCTACAAAGCTTTTTACATTTAAACCCCAATTTACCTGCTACCAACGATCGGCTAAAAACAGTGCATAACCGATTTATGTATGAGTGGAGCGAACAGGAAAAAAATCTGGCACTCATTACCGGACATACGCACCAGCCGGTGTTTGCATCGCTTACTCATTTGGAAAAACTTTATAAACAGCTGGATAAAGCCAGAAGAAATACAGATACTGCAGCCATTGAATTGTTGACTAAAAAAATCCGTTATGTACAGGAAGAATATGATTATGTAGTTAACAATTATCACAAGAGCAAACCATGTTACTTCAACACCGGTTGTTGTTGTTTTACAGATGGCGATATTACCGGTATTGAAATTGCAGACGCTGAAATACGGTTGATTAAATGGCATAAAAATGTAACCGGCTACGAAAGGATTGTGCTGGAAAAAATGTTGCTACAAGATCTTTTGTAACAGCCCTCATTTTGATTTAAGAAATTACCATTCATCAATATTGTGCGGCATCACTTCAATTTATTGAATTGACAAATAATAGGTGTTGAATTTTTCATACATTAGCAAATACAAAAACCCAAACAACCAAAAAATCATGCAAGATCAACTCGGTAATCAAACACCCATCCCCGTATTTAAAGTAGACCCAATTTTAGTATTGGTATTTGGATTATTATCCTGCGGTCTTTACCTCATTTACTGGAACATTAAAGCTGCGGACGTATTAAATGCTGTAGCTGAAAGGGAAGTAATTTCTCAGCCCATTGCTATTTTTGCTGGCTGCTGTATGCCGGTAAATATCTATTTTTATTACCTGGCAGGCAAAGAGGGATTGCCAAAAGTGTATGAAAGAACCGGGGAGTTACAAAAAGATCAATCCACTTTATTAATAGTGCTGGGATTATTTTTTCCGATAGCAGCAGCAATGATTGTACAAAGTGATATCAACAGGCTATATAACTAATACCAGGGTAAAACGTAAACTTTACGGTATTGCCGGCGCATTACTTACGCTGGCAATACCGTTTGTGTTATTACTGCAAAATGGTAACCACCACCTGGAAACAGACCAGTCTTTTTGCCCATTTAAAATGCTTACAGGCTTTCCTTGTCCGGGTTGTGGTATTACTAAATCGTTGGTATTTTTTTATGAGGGCAATCTTTACAAGAGTTTAGGCTATCACATATTGGGGCCTTTTGTAATTGCATTTGCTATATTGTCCGTTGTTGTGCTGGTGACAGAATTGATTACGGGAAAAGAGTATTTCGATAAATGGTTGTACAACCGGAAACTGGCATATGGCCTGGCAATTTTCCTGGCAAGCTACCATCTTATCCGGTTAATTTATTTTGTACAAGACAATTCCCTTGTCGGTATTTTACAACAGTCTGTCTGGAGATAACAGCAATTATGCTGAACATTACACACAAAAAGGCCGGAAGTATTCCGGCTTCTTTTTTTTAATACATTTATACAAGCTTATTACAAACTCATCATCTCTTTAAACTTAACAGCTTGTCGCCTGCTCACTTCTACTTTTTCGCCTCCTTGTATATCCAACAAAAGTCCACCGTTAAAGTAGGGTTCAATTTTTTCTATCATGCGCATGTTTACAATATGCTTGCGGTTAGCACGAAAAAACACCCGCTCATCTAATCTTTCTTCCAGCGCATTCAGCGATTTTAAAATTAATGGTTTATTGCCGGCGAAAAATACTTTGGCGTAATTTCCTACACTTTCAAACAACCTTACTTCTGCTAATTTTACAAACCAGCAACGTTCTCCATCCTTTACAAAAACCTGGTCGTTTTCGCCCAGCAATCCCCTGTTTATAAATTGCTGTGACGCCTGTTCCTTTTCATCTACCTGTTGCAATTTTTGCAGCGCATCTGCCAGGCGCCTTGGTTCTATGGGCTTCATTAAATAATCAAGGGCATTTACTTCAAAAGCTTTTAAAGCAAATTCATCGTAGGCCGTTGTAAAAATTACATGAGGTGCTTTATCTAAGTCGAGCAGCATGTCAAAGCCTGTTTTACCGGG
>JANPNY010000540.1:0-4942 GCA_031427745.1 Chitinophagaceae bacterium
TTGATAAATCCTGCTTTCGTCCGATTTTGTAGACCAGCCAGCGGTGGTGGGAGAGGAGAGCAGGTAGCCGTATCCTGCAGCCACAGAAAGGTTTTTATCAAATTGGTAACCTAATCCAATCCGTCCAAAATAAAATGAATTGGATTGAAAGAAATCATTTTCACGCAGGTGGGCATCTGCCATTATAAACCAGTTTTTATTCAGAAAAAAATTACTGTTGATGCTTACCCAGGTATGCGTAACATGCTCAACTTTTTTTTGTAAAGGCTGGCTAAATGCAACTGCAAAGCTACATTGTGCAGTTGCCAGCAGGAGCATTTTTAAATAGGATTTCATTTAAATATTTATTGAGGTACTCAGCTAAAAAGCAAAATGAGTAACTGTGCCGCTACAATACGTAAGATCATTGTAAGTGGGTACACGGTTGCGTAAGTTACAGAGGGGATATCATTACCGGCAAGTTTTGTGGCAAATGCCAATGCAGGTGGATCGGTGGAAGCACCGGCTAATAATCCGCAAATTTCGAAGTATGTTTTTTTGAAGAATTTTTTTGCGATAATGCCCACTGTTATAAGTGGAATTACCGTGATAGCAATACCCATAGCCATCCATAAAAATCCTCTGCCATCAGAAAAAGCTACGGATAAGTTTTTACCACTGGCTAAACCAACACTCGCCAAAAACAAACAAATCCCCAACTCTCTTATCATTAGGTTGGCGCTATTAGTGGTGTAGTTGTTTAGGTAAAAAACATTTCCAAACCTACTCAATAGTAAGGCAATTATTAAGGGGCCGCCGGCCATGCCTACTTTTACAGCTACCGGCATGCCGGGAAAATGAAAAGGAATACTGCCTAAAATTACGCCGAGTACAATACCGATAAAAATGGGTGCCAGATCTGGTACCTCTAGTTTTTTTAAAGAATTCCCCAACGCATCACTTACATAATGTACTCCTTCTTCTGTACCTACCACTTTGATTGTATCACCCAGTTGCAAAATAATATTACCGTGTGGCACCATTTCAAAGCCTGCCCTGTTTAGCCGTGTTAATGTAAAGTTTTGATGAAATAATTCAGGCAAATCGCCCAGGCGCTTGTGCGTTACTGATTTTTTTGTGACAATAATAGTCCGGGAAATTAAATTACTTTCTGTGGATGATTTTAAGTTAACGTTGCTGAATGGACCAACAATTAATTTAAGCTGCTCAATTTCTTTTTTGGAAGCTACAACCAACAGCACATCATTTTCTGCCAGAATAGTTTCGGGTGTAGGCGTTACAATTTCGTCGCCATGCATCATTCTCGAAATAATGATGCGTTCTTTCAGCATTTCAAAAAGTTTGCGCAATGGTTGCCCTATCAACATTTTGTTTTCTAAAATAAAATGTTGCGATACTGGTTTATTGGCACGAATGATATTTAGTTTCCGATGTAATTCCTGTTCTTCATCCAGATTTATCCTGAATATTTTTTTAAGCAATAACAGCGAGCCGATGATGCCAAATACACCAAAGGGATAGGCAACAGCATATGCCAATGTTATCAATGATTTATCGGTACCGGTAATATTAAGATCGCTTACGGCAGCCTGGGCAGCGGCAAGGCCGGGGGTATTGGTAACAGCGCCACTCATAATACCCGTCATAACAGAAATATGATTGTGACTGGCATAATACAAGGCAATGGTAATAAGTACACCGATTGATACAATTAATATTGCCAGTAAATTATTATTGAGTGCATTCTTTTTTAAACTGGCAAAAAAGCCGGGGCCTACTTGTAAGCCGATGGAATACACAAACAGAATTAATCCAAATTCTTTTAAAAAGTGATCGGTATTTTCATCAACCAAAATGCCTGCATACGACATAAACATACCCATAAATAACACCCAGGTAACGCCCAAAGAAATGCCGCCAATTTTTACCCTGCCCAGCCAAATGCCAACCGCAATTACCAGCCCGTAAACTAATACGGATTGTACGATAGAATTATGTGTAAACAGATCGGTGAACCAATTGATCATAATAGTAAATTTAAAAAACAGGCAACCGGTAAACCTGTTGCCTGAGTTGGGTTAGAATGGTTGTTTACGTAGGGTAGTAAGCAATCGTCCATTTATTTATTCATGAACCTCAGGCTCTAATCCCCATTTTTCGGGAGAACGCCATAGGGCAGATAATAACAACTCTCTCATAAAGAAGAATTCTTTTGGAAGCCTGTCATACATTTTTTCGAACAACTCCTCGTGGCCTAGTAATTCCTGTTTGCCCGGTTCCCTTTCTATGGTCATGATTTTTGAAAAATCCTCTTTGGTAAAATCTTCCAATCCACTCCAGTCAAGGTCTTCGTAACGAGGCATCCAACCCAGTGGACTTTCAACAGAAGATGCTTGTCCTCTTAAACGTTGTACAATCCATATCAGTACACGGATATTGTCACCAAAACCCGGCCATAAAAATTTTCCATTTTCATCTTTTCTAAACCAGTTTACGCCAAATATTCTTGGAGCGTTGGGCAGGTCTCTTCCAAACTGCAACCAGTGGTTTACGTAATCACCAATATGGTAACCCATAAACGGAAGCATTGCATAGGGATCCCTTCTTACCTTACCTACTTCTCCAAATGCAGCAGCGGTAGTTTCGCTGCCCATGGTAGTGGCCAGGTAAACACCAAAGTTCCAGTTGAAAGATTGATAAACCAATGGAATACCGGTACTCCTTCTTCCACCAAAAATAAATCCATCTATTTGAACACCTTTAGGGTCATCCCAACAATCATCTACTGCGGGGTTTTGGTAAGCCGGTGCTGTAAATCTTGAATTAGCGTGTGCAGCAGGTTTGTCGCTTGTTGCACTCCATGGTTGGCCATGCCAGTCTGTTAAGCCTTCGGGAATTTCTTTGGTCATACCTTCCCACCAAACATCTTTATCGGCAGTAATAGCCACATTGGTAAAAATGGTATTTTCCTTAATGCTTTCCATTGCATTTGGATTGGTATGGTAATTGGTTCCAGGGGCAACACCAAAGTAACCAGATTCCGGATTGATTGCACGTAAATGCCCGTCAGTGGTTTTATGAATCCAGGCAATATCATCACCAACAGTTGTTATTTTCCATCCATTAAATTCTGCTGGCGGAATCAGCATGGCGAAATTTGTTTTACCACAGGCACTTGGAAAAGCAGCAGCCACATAAGTTTTTTGTTTATCGGGGGATTCTACACCCATAATCAGCATGTGTTCTGCAAGCCATCCTTCTTCCCGGCCCATAACAGATGCAATTCGCAATGCGAAACATTTTTTTCCCATCAGGGCATTACCGCCATAGCCACTACCATAAGAGATAATTGATCTTTCTTCAGGAAAATGAGAGATATATTTTACTGTTGGGTTACAAGGCCAAACACTTTCTTTTTTACCATTTACAATAGGATCACCAACTGAATGGAGGCATTTTACAAAACCATTTTTAGGAATGTGTGGTAATACATTTTCACCCATTCTTGTCATAATCTTCATGTTTACAACAACGTATTCTGAATCGGTAATTTCTACACCATATCTTGAATAGGGCGAACCTAGCGGACCCATACAGAAAGGAATCACATACATGGTTCTTCCTGCCATACATCCTTCCAGGTGCTTATCTAAAATTGTTTTCATTTTAGCTGGCTCCATCCAGTTATTGGTTGGTCCGGCATCGTCTTTTCTGCGGGAGCAGATAAAGGTTTTATCTTCTACTCTTGCAACATCACTTGGGTCGCTGAAGCAGGCAAAACTATTGGGCCTTTTTTCAGGATTCAGCGCAATGAATGTTCCTTTTTTTACTAAATACTGGCACAGTCCATCGTACTCTGTTTGTGTGCCATCTACCCAGTGTATAGATTTTGGCTGACATAAAGAAGCTACCTGATTCACCCAGTTTTCCAGCTCGTTTTTTACCGGAATGTTTTCCAGGATATAGCCATTTGTTTGTGGTATCATATTTTTTGTTTTAATTAAGATTGCTATTTTTTTTCAAGGCAAATCTACTACTACACCGGAATTATTAACTGCTTAATATCATGCCTTCATATGATTTTTATTTGATTGTTATTAAACAATTCATATTGGTACTTTTAGTAGCCTGATCGTTGATGTAAAAAGTAAAAAGGGGAAATGGAGAGATGTAAAGATGCTGTTTACAATACCTGCTCCGTAAAAATTTTATCAAGCGTTGTAGCAGCATCGGCACATAGTCCCGGATGTACTTTGGATGTTTGCAACATGGTGCTACGGGTTGCAGTAAGCCATCGGAAACGGCTTGCCATGGGTAGTTGGCTAATGGGGCTCACCGTGTGAACTCCCCGACTTATCTCGTCAAATGCATGCAGGTATTTTTTTATTTCTTCCACATCTGCCTGCTTGCATAGCAGTTGTAATTTTTCTGCATCCAGCTTATATTTCATTTGCAAAAACTGCTGCCTGGCGCAGTACAGCACTACACCCACATTCAAAAATTCTTCCCGCTCTACCTTTGGCACCAGGCGGATAACAGCATATTCAAATTGGTTATTTTCGGGCATCTTGTGCTTCTTTTAAAAATATGGCTGACTGTGCACTTCTGTTTATCAAAAAAGATTCGTAAGCCTGCCGGTGTTCTTTTGCAGTTGTAAACGGACTATCTATTACCAGCCACTCATCAGGTATTAATGAAACGATCGAATGAATGATATCATCCGTAAGTATTAGGCGAATTGCAGCATCAACAGCGTTCAACTCAGTTGCCAGTGGCAATAATACATGATCTTTCAAGGGTGAAAGGGCGGTGTGCCTGTTGCGGCCAATTATCCCAGGAGTGATGAAAATACAAACAGGCTCCATGATCTATCAGCCACAATTCTTTGTGCCAAAGGAGCATATTGGTATTGCGGGCAGTGCGATCTACATTCATCAGCAGG
>JANPNY010000541.1:0-1540 GCA_031427745.1 Chitinophagaceae bacterium
ACTTATGAAACATTGTATTAGCGGTTACCGATTCGTCGTATCCACATTGTTTACAACGGCGGTAAAACCACTGGCGACCTTTGCCATATTGCTTGCCATTACATTTGATACATTGATAACCGTTCCCCCATTTTACGTTAATCAAATAATTTAAACAATCTTCTTCAGTTTTAAACTTCTTGCGAAAAGCGGCTATGGTCATTACGTTTTGCATACTAATTAATTTAGCTCAAATATACTAATATAATTAGCTGATATTGATTTTGCGAACTAAATAATTAATCCTATTATAATAATAACAACACACACAGATTTACTGCACCGATTAACTCCATTTTAAATAAAAAATCTAACAGAAAACAAATGAAACAAATCAATTTTAATCTTTTCAGAAGATTTACAGAACTCCCAGTTAGAAAGAACTTCTTTTTTCTAATTTTATTATTAATTGCAACTACAACAAATGCAAAAACATACTATGTTTCTTCTATGGGCAATGATATCAACGACGGATTAACTGCAGCAACTTCCTGGCAAACGATTGGAAAAATAAACAGCGTCAATTTTAAACGAAACGATATTATATTGTTTAAACGGGGTGATACTTTTTATGGTGGAATTATTGTAAAAGGTAACAATTTAAACTATGGAGCATATGGTAATGGTCCGGCACCCGTAATAACCGGACTTTCAGAAGTGACCGGTTGGGTTAATTTAGGTGGTAATATCTGGGAAGCGCCTGTTGCCAATGTGAAAAAAGGGGTTAATTTGGTTTTACGGAATGGCACCATACAGCAAATTGGAAGGTACCCAAATACAGATGCTGATAACGGCGGATACATTACCTATACTGCCGCATCAACCACTTCAATTACAGTGCCTACCTTACCTTTAAACATAAACTGGACGGATGCTGAGGTAGCTATCAGGCATAACAGATGGGATATTACCAAACAAAAAATTAAACGTCATTCTGGAAATATATTGACTTTTATTAAAGATGAACCAGAACGCCCAAGGGTAAATTACGGTTGCTTTTTTCAGCGGGATGCAAAAACATTGGATAAAGATGGTGAATGGTGGCATAATGAAAAAGACAATAAATTAAGAATGTATTTTTCCTCCAATAATCCCAATTCATCCAGTATACAGATTGCTACAATTGATACGCTACTTAGAAATAAACATTTTAATAATTTATCTATTTACGATTTAGCGTTTAACGGCTCTGGTAAAAGGGGAATATGGTCTAATGGTGGTACCGATATCAGCATTAAAAACTGTGATGTAACTAATAGTGGAGCTGAAGCAATTACCTGTTTGTTTTCTCTTAATGTTACGATAGATAATTGCACAATAACAAATAGCTTAGGCTCAGGCATACGGGTATTAAACAATGATAAAAAAGCCGCCAACGATTTAATAAAAATTTGTGTAGTTATAAATACTGAATATATAGCCGGGATGGAGACCTGTGGCTAATTTAATTCCGGGGCTGGCATTGCCTGCTAAAATGGTTTTGTTATAACTATACAAAAAC
>JANPNY010000542.1:0-6994 GCA_031427745.1 Chitinophagaceae bacterium
TTTGCTTTGCCATGATATTAAATTTAAATTTTGAAAATTCATTTTTTCTATACAAATTTACAATGTAATACACTGTAATTCAGTTAGTTAAATAAAGCAATATGGTGCAATTCAAAGCATACGGACAGGCAATTATAAAAACTCACCTTAAAATCACTAAAGTGGTTGATGGAGATGGCATTTTTGTAATGAATATTTTTAATAAGCTAGAAGAGGAAATAAGGTTTTTAGGTATTGATGCACCTGAAATTAGGAGGTCGAAAAAGCTGCAACAGGATGAAAGAGAAACACACTTGCCTGGTCAATTGCTTTTATCGTTAGGACATCAGTCAAAAACGTTTTTAAATTCTATTGCTCCGGTTGGCACTTCTGTAACTATTCAAATGGAAAAACTTAATGGTATTGATCCTTATGGAAGAACACTGGCTTACGTTTTTCTTGCCGATGGTAGGTGCTTAAACGAGATAATGATTAGCGAAGGATATGCGAAACCATTCAGTAAATATTATTGCCAAGCCTTACCACTCTACCAGCAGTTATATGCTGTAGCAAAGTCACAACGGAAAGGCTTATTCGTAAACGATTTTTCCTATGAATTTTGATAAAAAAAGGAGCTTTTGTGGTCACATTTTTTATGGTCACATTTGAGGTCACAAAAACAAAAAAGCAGCTATGAAACTATCATAACTGCTTGATTTCTAAGTGGGAGTTGACGGGGTCGAACCGCCGACCCTCTGCTTGTAAGGCAGATGCTCTAAACCAACTGAGCTAAACTCCCTTTTCAATTTCGGATTGCAAATATAGGGCAATAAGCATTTCAACAAAATTTTTTCATTAATTTAATTGTAACGCTGGTAAACGGTAACTCTGGGCATCGTATACAAACAATTCGTCTATTTCAATTGTCCAGTATTTTCTTAATGGAGAATTTTGTAAATAATTGGTCACTTCCTTTTTTGAAAGTGCATTAATCAGCATCCAGCAGCGCTGCGTTTCCATGCTAACCGTGTAGTATTCTACAACTCCTTTGTCGATGAGGTCGTTGATGTAAACACGGTGCGGTGGCACAAAACTCATAAAATCATTGTCCATTTCAAAATGAATTGTAACCTGGTATTTGTTATACAAATCGTCTGTTAAATTTTCCATCGTACAATATTATTTTCCCACCCTTGTTTTAAGGGGGCGGTTATTTTAATGTAGTTATCTGTGTAGCCGTCTATTGTTCCGTTGCTGTTCCTGTTTTCAAATAACACGTTTCTTATTTCTCCAACGTGCTGGTTAGTGAAATATTGCATCTTTTGATAGCTAAGGTTACGCAGCAGCTTGTTGCGTACATTCCGGGTGTGTATCGGAACTACCGACTTCATTTCTGTAGCCAAAGTATTATCCCGCTCAGAATAAGTGAACACATGCAAATAAGAAATATCAAGTGAATGTAAAAAGTCAACGGTGTCCTGGAAATCTTCTTCTGTTTCGCCGGGAAAACCTACAATAACATCAACACCTATGCAGCAATGTGGCATCAACGTTTTTATAAGCCCAACCCTTTCTGAATATAATTCCTTTTTGTACCGCCTTCTCATTAAGCCTAAAATTTTATTGCTCCCGCTCTGTAAAGGAATATGAAAGTGAGGCATAAACTTTTTGCTGTTGGCAACAAATTCAATTATTTCGTTAGTAAGCAAATTGGGTTCGATAGAAGAAATTCTAAAACGTTCAATGCCCTCAACTTTTTCGAGTTCCTGTATCAAGGAAAAAAAATTCTCTTTCGCAGGCATTTTCCCTGCAGCATCTTTTTGCAAATTGGGAGAGCTATAGTCGCCCAGATTAATGCCGGTGAGAACAATTTCCTTAGCACCTTTTTTTGCAATGTCATTTACCAGTGCTTTTACATGTTCGATACTATCACTGCGGCTTTTTCCACGGGCAAGCGGAATGGTGCAGAAAGAACAGTTATAATCGCAGCCATCCTGTACTTTTAAAAAAATTCTGCTACGGTCGTTAAAAGAGTGCGATGCAGTAAATTCATTTACATCCTCAATATCGCAACTGCAAATTTTAGTACTGTCGCCCTTTGTGATAGATTTTAAATGTTCAGCAATATTAAATTTTTCAGCTGCGCCCAATACAAGGTCAACACCTGGTATAGCTGCAATTTCCCGAGGTTTTAATTGGGCATAACAGCCCGTTATTACTACCATGGCTGCTGGTGCTTTGCGTTGTATACGACGCACCAACAATCTGCATTCTTTATCTGCATTATCAGTAACAGAACAGGTGTTGATAACATATACGTCGGCCACCTCATCAAAACCCTTTTTTTCAAACCCATCATTTTCAAGCAACCTCCCAATAGTGGAAGTCTCAGAAAAATTAAGTTTACACCCAAGTGTATGTAACGCTACTGATTTTTTCATTGCTGCAAAGATAATAAGGAAACAGTTATTTACTTGCCCTGTCTCAGTTTTGGTATTGTCTCTATTAGTTTTAATAGGGGTAAGGTACTTCAATTGCAAAAAGATAAGTTTAACAGTTGTAGCTGTTTAGTTTTACATTTATCTTTTTTTATGACATCCAAAAAATTCCTCCCATTTATAGTCCTGATTGTGGCTGCCTTGTTATTGCTTTATGTAAAGACCAAACAACGTGGCCCCGGGCCAAGGTTTATTGAAGACAATATTACCGCCCCGGTAAAAGATGAGTTATTCATCAATCGCAATGCAAATAAAATTATTTTTAGTAACCATGCACGCTGCCGAATGGCCTGCAGGCATATTGACGAATCGGAAGTGAAAGAAATATTGGCAAATGGAAAAATAAATGTTAATAAAATACAGCAGGATAAAAGAGGCACTACTTATCCGTTGGAAGGTATAACCCACGACAGGCAACATGTGCGGATAGTATTTGCCCCTAAAGGAAATAATGCGCTGGAGGTGGTTACCTGTATTGATCTGGACAGGGATTGGGCCTGCGATTGTAAATGAGTTATTGGTACAAAAATGTTCCATCAAATCTTATACTTTTGTGCTGTATTATTTTTAAAAAGCGATTCATTGTATTTTAACGGATTAAAGAAAGAGGGGGGACTGGCTTTGGATTTTCAATTTAACATCGTTGTGTCACTCACTTGTACTGTTTGTTCTTTACTCATCCAGCCAATAAGTTGAGTAAGCAAAGAGCAGATAAAAGTAAAACGACAGGTAAGTTCCCAATGATGTAAAAAAGCAATAGCAAATAAAATTGTCATTAACCAAAAGCCAACGAAAAATCTAAAACGGATAGTGCGTATGAAAATAAAATCTTTCCTTGCAAAGCCATTTGCAAATTATATATACAAGCAGGTAAAAAATGGAATGGAAACAGCTGTGCAAGACCAGCAATCTATTTTTAATCATCTAATGAAAGATGCTGCAAAAACAGTTTTTGGAAAAGAGCATCAATTTGAATTGATTAAATCGCACCAGGATTTTGTAAAGCACGTCCCCATAAGAGACTACGAAGCATTTAAACCTTACATCGAAAAAATTAAACAAGGCAAGCATAATATTTTGTGGAAAGGCCAGCCTATATATTTCGCCAAAACAAGCGGCACTACCAGCGGCGTAAAATATATTCCTATCACAAAAGATTCTATTCCCAATCACATCAACACGGCCCGGAATGCCCTTTTGTGCTACATGGCCGAAACCGGTAATACCAAATTTGCAGACGGCAAACTGATTTTTTTAAGCGGCTCGCCCGAACTGGAAAGAGTAGGCGGTGTGCCTACCGGTAGGTTAAGCGGTATAGTAAATCATCACGTACCTAAATATTTGCGGTCGAATCAGCTACCTAGTTACGAAACCAATTGTATAGAGGAATGGGAAGAAAAGCTGGAAAAAATTGTTGAAGAAACGATACAGCAGGATATGACACTGATCAGCGGAATTCCACCCTGGATGCAAATGTATTTTGACAGACTCACTGAAAAAACCGGTAAGAAGATAGGCGAACTATTCCCACATTTTAGTGTGATGGTGCAAGGCGGCGTAAACTTTGAGCCCTATAAGGCCAAGCTGTATGAAAGCATTGGCCGCAAAGTAGATTGTATAGAATTGTATCCCGCCAGCGAAGGTTTTTTTGCCTTCCAGGATTCGCAACATGCAGAAGGCCTGTTGCTAAATACTAATAGCGGAATATTTTTTGAATTTGTACCTGCAGCAGAAATATTTACTGAAAACCCCACCAGGATTACCTTAAAAGATGTACAGGTGGGAGAGAATTATGCACTCGTTATCAGCAACAACGCAGGCTTGTGGGCTTATGATATTGGCGATACTGTAAAGTTTATTTCTACCAATCCCTTCAGGATAATTGTAAGTGGAAGAACCAAGCAATTTATATCAGCTTTTGGCGAGCATGTAATTGTAGAGGAGGTGGAAGCCGCTTTATTAAAAACTGCCAAGGAAGAAAATATCAACGTAACTGAATTTACAGTAGCACCCCTAATTGCACAGAATGGTGGTAAAAGCTACCATGAGTGGTTCATCGAATTTGAAAATATTCCAATAGACCTTGTTGTCTTTGCAAAAAAAATCGACGACAACCTGCGAAAAAAAAATGTGTATTACGATGATTTAATAGGTGGAAATATTTTAGATCCTTTAAAGATATCTGTTGTAAAAAAGAATGGCTTTATAGGATACATGAAGAGTATGGGTAAATTGGGCGGACAAAACAAGGTACCCCGCCTAAGTAACGACCGACAACTTGCCGATGAATTAAATAATTGGCTTCTGTAAATTTTAATAAAAGCAATTCATTGTTAAATGATCTAAAAAAAATCTGCCGTTTATTGAAAAAAATATATTTTTGCCCTGCAATACAAATAATTTCACGAATTGGAAAAGTACATCTCACATACTAACATTACAAAAAGCAGCGTTATGTTGAACGCCTGTTTGTTTGTTTGTTTTCCGGTAAGCGCTCCCAGGCGCAGCCCTCGTTGCTGATAGGCCGAGCATTTTTATATTGCCCCTGTCAGTGAAAAACTCCCAAAGCTGTTCTAACTAATTTTTTAACACTGTTTAATTATTTAACTAGTGGAAACAAACAACATACTTATACGGGTTGCTGACAGCAACGATACTTTCTACGCTATTGCTATTACTGATGAAATGGAAAACTCTGCCAAGGCAAGAGGAACCGGCATTGCCAAGCGAAGCCCTGATTATATCGAGAAAAAAATCAACGAAGGTAAAGCAGTAATTGCAGTTACTACAGATGGAACATGGGTAGGATTTTGCTATATTGAAGCATGGGGGCACGAACAGTTTGTAGCCAACAGTGGATTAATTGTTGCACCTGCTTTTCGAAAAAGCGGTGTTGCCAAACAAATCAAAAAGCGCATTTTTGATTTATCGAAAGAAAAATATCCGCATGCAAAAATATTTGGACTTACCACAGGCTTAGCTGTGATGAAAATTAATTCCGAACTGGGATACGAACCTGTAACTTACTCTGAATTAACCGACGATGAGGAGTTTTGGGCAGGCTGTAAAAGCTGTGTAAACTTCGATATACTCATGAGCAAAGACAGGAAGAATTGCATGTGTACAGCTATGCTGTATGATCCTGTAGATCATCGGGAGCCAGAAGAAACAAAAGAAGACTTTAAAAAGAATTCAAAAATTTATGAGCGGCTGATGGAAATCAGGCAAAGTCGTTTACTACGATTTTTCAATCGCAAGAATCAAAGCACCGATAATAGTAAAGTAGTTAAGATAGTTGCTAATTTTTTTTTAAAATACAAGCTTAATTAAAGTATGAGCAAGAAAGTAGTATTAGGATTTAGCGGTGGATTAGACACTACCTTTTGTGTAAAATATTTTACAGACGAAATGGGCTACGAAGTGCATTCTGTAATTGTTAATACAGGTGGTTTTACACCCGATGAATTAAAACATATTGAAGCACATGCTTATAAATTAGGTGTAAAAACACATACTACTGTAGATGCAGTAAAAAGTTATTACGACCGTATAGTTAAGTACCTCATTTACGGTAATGTATTAAAAAACAATACCTATCCTTTAAGTGTGAGTGCCGAAAGAATAAGCCAGGCTTTGTTTATAGCCGAACATGCCAAAGCATTGAATGCTGAGGCTGTTGCGCATGGCAGTACCGGTGCAGGCAACGACCAGGTGCGTTTTGATATGGTCTTTAATATCATGCTACCGGGTGTTGAAATCATTACACCCATCAGAGATTTAAAATTAAGCCGGGAAGCTGAAATTGCCTATTTAAAAGAGAAAGGAGTTGATATGAATTTTGCAAAATCACAATACTCCATCAATAAAGGATTGTGGGGTACCAGTGTGGGTGGCAAAGAAACATTAAACTCAAACGGTATGTTGCCGGAAGAGGCTTGGCCAACGCAGGTTACAGCATCCGATTCAAAAAATATAGAACTTGGTTTTGAAAAAGGAGAATTGATAAGTGTAGATAATAAACAATTTGCACACCCTATAGAAGCTATTCAATACCTGCAAAGTATTGCTGGTCCTTATGGCATTGGCAGAGATATTCATGTGGGCGATACCATCATTGGCATTAAAGGACGAGTTGGATTTGAGGCAGCTGCGCCGATGGTAATTTTAAAAGCACACCATGCATTGGAAAAGCACGTACTAACCAAATGGCAGCTTAACTGGAAAGATCAGCTGGCGTTGTTTTATGGCAACTGGCTGCATGAGGGACAAATATTAGATCCTGTAATGAGAGATATCGAATCCTTTTTTATCAGCTCCCAACAAAATGTATCAGGTAAAGTATTTGTACAAATGATGCCTTATCGTTTCCAGGTTACCGGCATTGAATCTGCCTATGATTTAATGAGCAGCAAGTTTGGAAAATATGGAGAAATGAACAACGGCTGGACGGGTGAAGATGTAAGAGGGTTTACAAAAATTTTCGGCAATCAAACAATGATTTATCACCAGGTTAAAGA
>JANPNY010000543.1:0-1726 GCA_031427745.1 Chitinophagaceae bacterium
AAACTAAGCTGCTTAAAATTTATGGTGCAGCTTAGTTACTAAACGAACAATATGACACAAGCAAGCATTATCACCATTGGCGACGAATTATTGATAGGGCAGGTTATTGACACCAACAGCGCCTGGATGGCACAGGAATTAAGCAAAGCCGGCATTCGGGTAGTAAGGCGGGTAGCAGTGGGCGATGTGTGGGAAGAGATCTGGACCGCACTGGATGAAGAAAGCAGCCATGCAGATATCATCCTCATAACGGGAGGGCTTGGCCCAACTGCAGATGACATCACCAAACCATTGCTTTGTAAGTATTTTAATGGCAATATGGTAGTGGATGCAGGCGCATTGGCCAATGTGAAAAACATTTTTGAAAACATCCTGAAAAGGCCCATGATTGAACGCAACCTTAAACAGGCCGAAGTACCCGATAACTGTAAAGTAATTTTAAATAAAAGAGGTACGGCACCGGGCATGTGGTTTCAAAAATCCATGAACCAAGCTGAAAACAATACAAAAATTTTTGTAAGTATGCCCGGCGTGCCACACGAGATGAAAGGTATGATGACGGATGATGTAATACCGGCGCTTACACAGCAGTTTTCATTTCCGCATATTGCACACCGCACTTTACTTACAGCAGGTGTTGGTGAATCGTTTCTGGCAGATTTGATACAAAATTTTGAAGAGGCATTGCCTGCCGATATTAAATTAGCTTATCTCCCCAACTACGGTATGGTGCGGCTGCGTTTATCTGCCACCGGCTTTGATAAAACTACCACAGAAGCAAAGCTTGAAAAACAATTTGCCAGCTTACAGGTATTGGTAAAAAATTACCTTGTAACCAACGAAGATATGCCCATGCAGGAGGTTGTAGCCAGGCTGCTAATAGCTGGCAACAAAACCGTTTCCACTGCTGAAAGCTGCACGGGTGGCTATATTGCAAGCCTTCTCACTGCAAAGGCAGGGGCATCTGCATTTTACACTGGCAGTGTGGTAAGCTATTCGTACGAAGCAAAAGAAACCCTGTTACAGGTAGATAAAAATATATTAGAAACCCTAGGTGCAGTAAGTGAAGCGGTGGTGATACAAATGGCAAAGGGCGCATTAAAAAATATACAAGCAGATTACACCATTGCTGTATCCGGCATTATGGGCCCCGATGGCGGCACTGATGATAAACCGGTGGGTACTGTATGGATAGCCGTTGGGAACAACAACAATATCATTGCAAAAAAAATGCAGTTCCGGTTCGACAGGCAACGGAACATTGAACTAACCGCTACCAATGCTTTAAATATGCTGAGATGTTTTATACTGGAACAGGTGTAATTAAAACCGTCGCAAGGGTTGCCCACCTTCTTAAAGAGATTGATGAGTTAAAAAAGTTTTTAAAAGGTTGGCAACCCTTTAATCCGCTGCGAAGATTTTAAATGCACCCATTGGAGCAGGAAGATTCTGCCATTAAAAGTAAATAATTACCTTTGAAGCCGATTGCTTAAAAGAAGTAGTACCGCTTAGGTGGCTTCTCCTGTTATTTTTTACAACCTTCAATTTATTGTATGCCGCTAGTTGATTTGATAATGCCTAAACTGGGTGAAAGTATTATGGAAGCCACCATTTTAAAATGGCACAAAAGTCCCGGCGACCTTATAAAAGAAGATGAAACTGTTTTGGACATAGCAACCGATAAAGTTGATAGCGAAGTACCTTCTACCACCGCCGGCGTTTTAGA
>JANPNY010000544.1:0-2169 GCA_031427745.1 Chitinophagaceae bacterium
AGTTGGACCAAATAAAATAACCGGTACTGCTTCCAGAAAATGGTGGAAAATACTGTTAGGGCAGTTCAATAACCTGTTGGTTATTTTATTAATAGTAGCCAGTTTGCTTTCCTTCCAGTTAGGTTCATACAGGGATGGTATTGTACTGGGCATTATTGTTATTTTAAATGCATTTATCGGCTTTTACCAGGATTGGAAATCGGAAAATATTTTACAATCACTAAAGAATTTAATTGCAGAAAAATGTACCGTTATCCGAAGTGGAAAATCACGTCAGATTCCTGTTGAAGATATTGTGCCCGGCGATGTGGTTATTATTAATGAAGGCGATGGTATTGCAGCCGACATGCGTTTATTGGAAAGCCATTCATTATTTATAAATGAATTTATTCTTACCGGCGAATCACAGGCAAGTGAAAAAAATCATACAGCAATAGTAAAAGATGACACCTCCATGGCTGAGCAAAGCAATATGGTGTTCATGGGCACATCTGCAGCAAAGGGGCAGGCAAAAGGCCTGGTAATTGGCACTGGTATGCAAACAGAATTGGGAAGAATAGCAGGCAAATCGCAAAAAATAAAACAGGACATATCTCCGCTGCAAAAAGAGATTAACTTATTGGCAAAAAAAATTACCATCATTACCCTTTTGCTGGGCGTTGCCCTGTTTGCTTTTAGCATGGCACAGGGAGAAAAAATTACGGCGGCACTGGTATTTGCCATCAGCATTGCAGCGGCAATGGTTCCCTCTGGTTTGCCAGCACAAATTTCTATTGCGCTGGCATTGGGTGTTCGCAGGCTGGCAAAAAAGAAAGCGGTGGTAAAACAATTATCATCTGTTGAAGCATTGGGAAGCGCCACCGTAATTGCTTCTGATAAAACAGGAACGATTACAAAAAATGAAATGTCCATCAATAATTGTGTATTTAATGGAAGGCCATTTACTGTTACCGGAACAGGTTATGCTCCCCAAGGTAAGATACTCGGCAACACACAGCAGCCAATGGAACAAGCGCAACTTCAAGACGATAAATTTTTCTTTATTGCTGGTTTTCTTTCTTCTACTTCTTCTGTAAATCCACCTGATGAATTTCACAAAACATGGTATGGTATTGGCGACCCTACGGAAGCTGCTTTCTGTACCCTTGCGATGAAGGGTGGTTATGATTTGGATGAATTGGAAAAAGAATTTCCACGTTTGCAACTTTTCCCATTTGATTCAGAAAGAAAACGGGTATCAATAATAAGGGACAAGGCCGGCAAGCATACAAGCTTTGCCAAAGGTTCTATTGAAAGCATACTGGAAGTAAGTGATCAACAAATTATTAATGGGGAAATAAAATCACTTACGCCTGATGAAAAAAAAGCCTTATTGCAACATGCAGAAATATTTGCGGCAGAATCATTGAGGGTAATTGCCATTGCATACAAAGAACTGAACAAAACCGGTGCTGATAAATATACGATTGAGGAAAGTGAAAGCAATCTTGTGTTTGCAGGATTTGTCACCATGTTCGACCCACCGAGAGATGAAGTGCCGCAGGCGGTGCAGGATGCATTTGATGCACATATCCGCATCATCATCATTACCGGTGATAACGAAATTACAGCCCGTGCCATTGCGAAAAATATAGGCCTTTCCAACGCAGATAATTCATTGCCCGAAGTTATTACCCAGGCACGGCTGGTTACCATGAATGATGAGGATATTAAAAAGGCATTGCTGCAGCGAACATTGGTGTTCTCCAGGGTATCGCCGGATGATAAATTAAAGATTGTAAGCCTGCTGAAAGAAATGGGTGAAGTGGTGGCAGTAACCGGCGATGGCGTTAATGATACATTGAGTTTAAAGAAAGCCGATATAGGCGTAGCGATGGGACAGAATGGTTCTAAAGTAGCCCAGGAAGCAGCAGCAATGGTACTGCTGGATGATAACTTTTCCACCATCGTAAAAGCAGTAAGAGAAGGCAGGACTATTTTTAATAACATCAGCAAAAATGTAGTTGCCATATTAGCATCCAATACAGCAGAATTGGTTTGTGTATTGTACGGTTTTATTGGTGTTTACTTTAATCAGCCTATAGCCATCTTGGCCATTCATATTTTATTGATTGATTTAATTGGTGAAATGCTTCCGTTGCTGATGCTCACTTTTGACAAGGGAGATGA
>JANPNY010000545.1:0-1666 GCA_031427745.1 Chitinophagaceae bacterium
TTTTGCTGGTTGCATTAACCGGCCGTTTATTTAACCTGGTAAATCCATAATCGAAATTATTATAACTAAGTCCGCCCGTTAATGCAAGGCGATGTGGCAGTTGCATTTCTGCCTGGGCAAATAAATTGTATTGAGTAGCTGCAATCTCATCATCAAATTGTAATGTATCCGGCACGCCGGATTTGTTACCAAAAGTTCTGGTAGAAGTAAATCCATATTGGTATTCGCCCCCTGCATTAAATATAAAATTGTTGCGATGGAATTGCGTTACACTTCTTCCGCCAATGCCTTGCTCTGTTTTGCGTTGGTAGTTTAAAATGCTGGGGTTTCTAAATTGGGTATTGCTGGCATAAATACTGGTGACGTTGCTCCAATGGTCACTAAAACTATATTCATTTGCAAAGCCGGCATAAAATGTTTTTAAGTAGATAGCAGCTTGTTGAGTAACCGCACTTCTAAAAGGTCCGCTGGCGGGTCTTGATTGTTGTGCTGCAGAATCCATCTGTCTTTTTGTAATGCCACCGGGTGTTTGGTAATACAAATCGCTATAAAAAATATTGGTGTGAAAAGATTGCTTTTTACTGATGGTAAAACTACCGGTATAGTGGGCTACATCTCTACGCATATTGGTATGATTGCGCCAGCCATCACTTTGCTGGTGTGCATAGCTGAGCGATGTGTTGCTGTTCTCTGTACTTTTTTTATAGGTCATATCACTGGCGTAGGTACCATAACTTCCGGCCAGGGCATTCAATACAATGCTGTGCTCATTACTAACCGGGTTGCAGGTACTTAACAAAAACACGCCACCTGTTCCTGCACCATACATGCTGCCACCGGGCCCTTTAAGTATTTCTATTTTACCAACGTTATTAAAGCCAACCTGGTTAAGGTAAGTATTACCGTTAGCATCTGTAAATGGTATGCCATTCCAATAAACTTTTATATTGCGGACACCAAATGGACTCCGCAATAAATTACCCCTGATGCTGAGGCGATAACTTCCCGGGCTGCGTTCATCCATTTTAACACCGGGCACCGTATTTACTGCGGCTACAATACTGGTATTGCTGTATCGCTCAAGGTCGGCTTTGTTTAAAACACTTATTGTTGCAGGCATATTTTTTAAAGCCGTATTACCTTCATAAGCCTTTACCACAGCCTCTTCTAAAAATACCGCTGATTGATTGAGTATGATAAGCATGTTTTCTGTAGCCACATATAAAGCACTAACACTTTGATAGCCTACAAAAGAAAAACGGATGTTGATACTATCTGTTTTGCTATTGAATTCAAAACTGCCGTTGCTGCCGGAACGGGCAATTACCCGTTGATTCACGGCAATGCTTACGCCCTGCAATGGAACAGAATCGTTACTGATTATTTTTCCTTTAAAAATATATTGGGAAAAAGCGGGTGCAATAAAAAGTTGTAAAACAAATACAATAAAAAAGGCAGGCTTAAAACGCATGGTA
The DNA here is from genome assembly GCA_031427745.1 of Chitinophagaceae bacterium. Lineage (GTDB taxonomy): Bacteria > Bacteroidota > Bacteroidia > Chitinophagales > Chitinophagaceae > Ferruginibacter. Next base: position 1,476 of record JANPNY010000545.1, read on the forward strand.
GTTGTTCGGTTAAAATTAAATACAAAAGCCAAAGTTAAATGATACCGCTAAGAAGCTGTCTAAAAACGATTCACCATAATCCTTATAGCAGATAAATGTACCATTGCTACACTTGTATTATTAAGCCGTTCGTAATTTTTTGAGTTTCTTCTATTGGTATCAATCCATGCAAATGTTCTTTCTACGATCCA
>JANPNY010000546.1:0-4674 GCA_031427745.1 Chitinophagaceae bacterium
GCCGGAAAAAGCAGTGTACAACAGTGCCGTGCTGGAATCAATTGCACAAATGGCCTTGCTCACAGAACAGATAAATCCCCAAGCACCACGACTGCAGGATTCATTGATTAAAAAACATTTTGAGCGCAAGCACGGGCCAGATAGTTATTATGGTCAATAATAAATTTTAGCTGTCGGATTTATTAAGGAGTCTTTTAGTTGCAAAATAGGTAGTAAGAAAAAACAAATTAACGATTATTCATTTTTTATAAATTCAGAATCATTTTGAAAAAGATTATTTTATTAACCATCATTTGCAGTTCATCTTTTTTGTACGCACAGCAAAAAGATTATGCCATACAGGCCTTGCCATTTACACAGGTAATGCTATCTGATAATTTCTGGTTGCCCCGTATAGAGATTAACAGAACCGTTACCATACCAGCTTCATTTGAACGCTGCCAGGCTACCGGCAGGGTAAATAATTTTGTAATGGCTGCGCAGAAAAAAGGAAAGTTCTGTACCAAATATCCATTTGATGATACGGATATTTATAAAACGCTGGAGGGTGCAGCTTTCTCCCTTGCAGTACACCCCGATGCAACGCTGGATGCTTATATTGATTCATTGATAGAAATTATTGCAAAGGCACAAGAGCCGGATGGTTACCTGTATACAGCACGTACGATTGATCCCGTAAACGTAGGCCCATGGCTGGGTAAAGAGCGTTGGGAAAAAGAACGGGAGTTGAGCCATGAGCTATACAATGCCGGTCATTTGTATGAGGCCGCCGCCGCACATTTTGAAGCAACTAAAAAAAGAAATCTTTTAAATATTGCATTGAAAAATGCAGACCTCGTTTGTTCGGTTTTTGGGCCTGGGAAAAAAACAGTTGCACCGGGTCATGAGATCATTGAAATGGGGCTGGTTAAATTATACCGCATTACCGGTAAACAGGAATATTTGGCAACAGCTAAATTTTTTATAGAAGCAAGAGGGCAATATACAGGGTATGATAAAAAAAGTACTGATCCATGGAAAAACGGATCTTACTGGCAAGACAGGGAACGGGTAGTGATGCAGACAGAGGCAGAAGGTCATGCGGTGAGGGCAGGCTATCTTTATTCCGCTGTTGCTGATGTGGCTGCTTTAACTGGTGATGATTCTTTGTTACATGCAATTGATAATATCTGGAACAATGTGGTGAGTAAAAAAATATATGTGCAGGGTGGCGTAGGTGCGCTGGGAGATGGAGAACGCTATGGAGCAAATTATGAACTACCCAATGCAAGTGCCTATAACGAAACCTGTGCTGCAATTGCAAATGTTTACTGGAACCAGCGCATGTTTTTATTACACGGCAATTCAAAATACATTGATCTTTTAGAAAAAATTTTGTACAATGGTCTTATCTCCGGCATTGGGCTCGATGGTAAATCATTTTTTTACACCAATGCCATGGAGGTTAAAAATAATTCCACTTACAAAGACGTGGAGGCAACCCGTTCCGGATGGTTTGAATGTTCCTGCTGCCCTACCAATCTTGCTCGCCTGATTCCATCTATTCCCGGCTACATTTTTGCACAAAAAGATAACAATATTTATGTAAATCTTTTTATAGCAGGCAGTGCAAAGCTTACCGTTAATAAAGCTGCGGTGCAAATTATCCAGCAAAATAATTATCCCTGGGATGGTGCACTTTCATTTACAATCAACCCTGCCAAAACAATCGCCTTTAATTTATTGGTACGCATGCCGGGCTGGGCACAAAACGAAGAATTACCTTCCGACTTATATACCTTTCAAAATATTATAAATCAAAAGCCCACCATTAAAATAAATGGTACAGCCGTTTCTTTCAGCATTAAAGATGGCTATGCTGTGCTAAATAGAATCTGGAAAAAAGGCGATAAAGTAGACGTAACGCTTCCAATGGAAACAAGAAGAGTTGTATCCAGCAAAAATATTCCCGAAAATGACGGGAAGGTTGCATTGCAGCGTGGGCCTCTCCTATACTGTGCGGAGTGGGTGGATAATTTTGGTAAAGTCAGTAATCTTATTCTTCCATCCGGCACCGTTTTAGTTCCGGAATATAATGCCGGGTTGTTAAATGGCATTATGGTTTTAAAAGGCAAAGTGCCTGCCTACATTATCGAAAACAATCAGCAAATAAAAACAGTAGAACAATCATTTACTGCCATCCCTTATTATAGTTGGGCAAACAGGGGCAAGGGCGAGATGATGCTTTGGTTGCCAACAGCAATAAAGTCAATGGAGATTCTTACAAAATAATTTCAAATAAAAACAGAACGAAATAATCAATAAAAAAATAAAATAATTATGATACAGTTGAAAGCATTTGAAGTATGGTTTGTAACAGGTAGCCAGCATTTATACGGAGAAGAAACATTAAGACAGGTAGCATTGCATTCGCAAACCATTGCCGCATCCCTTGATAGCGATTCAACCATACCGGTTAAAGTTATTTTTAAGCCTACCGTTAAATCTACAGAAGAAATTTACTGCATTTGCCAGGAGGCCAACAACGCAAAAAACTGCATAGGCATCATTGCCTGGATGCATACTTTTTCTCCTGCAAAAATGTGGATTGGCGGGTTAAAGATTTTACAAAAACCTCTGTGTCATTTGCATACACAATTTAATCGTGATATTCCATGGAATGATATTGATATGGATTTTATGAACCTTAACCAAAGCGCACATGGCGACAGGGAATTTGGTTTTATTGTAAGCCGCATGCGGATGAACCGCAAAGTGGTAGTGGGGCATTGGCAAGATCCTGAAGTACTACAGGAATTAAATACCTGGTGCAGGGCTGCCGCAGGATGGCACGATTGGCAAGGTGCAAAATTTGTACGTTTTGGTGATAACATGCGCTATGTGGCTGTAACAGATGGCGATAAAGTAGAAGCAGAATTTAAATTTGGCTACGCTGTAAATACGCATGGAATTGGCGACCTGGTGCAGGTAATTAATGAAACATCCGATGCTGCTATTGATGCGTTAACCCAGCAATACGAGGATCAATATGTAATGGCTGCCTCATTGCGCAAAGGTGGCGAACAAAACGGTTCATTAAGAGAAGCAGCAAAGATTGAAATTGGATTGCGTGCTTTTTTGGAAGCCGGCAATTTTAAAGGCTTTACAGATACATTTGAAGATTTGCATGGTATGGCTCAACTACCGGGCATTGCCGCCCAGCGATTAATGGAAAGTGGCTATGGCTTTGCAGGCGAAGGCGATTGGAAAACAGCTGCCCTTGTACGGGCTATGAAAGTAATGGGCAGTGGCCTGCAGGGTGGTAATTCTTTTATGGAAGATTATACCTATCATTTTGATCCGGAAAACTCATTGGTGCTGGGTTCGCACATGTTAGAAATATGCCCTTCCATTGCAGATGGCAAACCAGGTTGCCAGGTGCATCCATTGGGCATTGGAGGAAAAGCAGATCCGGTAAGACTGGTATTTAATTCAGCTGCAGGGCCAGCATTGAATGCATCATTAATCGACATGGGCAATCGTTTTCGTTTACTGGTAAATGAGGTTGAAGCAGTATCTCCACAGCATGATCTTCCAAAGCTTCCGGTAGCAAGGGTATTATGGAAACCATATCCTGATATGAAAACCGGCTGTGCTGCCTGGATATTGGCTGGCGGTGCACATCATACAGGTTATAGCCAGAATTTAACGGCTGCACACATGGAAAATTTTGCAGACATGGCGGGCATTGAATTTACCCTGATAGGAAAAAATACAACAATTTATCAATTTAAAAATGATCTTCGTTGGAGTGATGTATATTACCAACTCAATAAATAAAATCTTACCATAAACCTAAACGCTTACCTATTTAATTATTACTGCTATATGAATAAGAACCTTGCAACTGCCGACTACATTGTATTTATTTTGTACTTTATTATTGTAGCCGGGTATGGCTATTCTATCTACCGTAAACGTAAAAAGAATGAGCATGATGCCAAGGCTTATTTTCTTGCAGAAGGTACATTAACCTGGTGGGCAATTGGCGCCTCTTTAATTGCCTCCAATATTTCTGCCGAGCAATTTATAGGGATGAGTGGAGAAGGCTTTTTTTTAGGAATAGCTGTTGCTGCTTATGAATGGATAGCCGCCATCGCATTAATTATTGTGGCGGTATGGTTTATACCTGTTTACCTCAAAAACCATATTTATACCATGCCGCAGTTTTTAAAAGTGCGGTACAACGAATCGGTGGCACTTATCATGGCAATCTTCTGGTTGTTTCTGTATGTGTTTGTAAATCTTACTTCTATTTTATACTTGGGTGCTGTTGCTATTAACGGTCTTGCCGGTGGCGAATACCTTCATGTAATTATGGTTGGATTGGCAGTTTTTGCCTTGCTGATATCATTGGGTGGTATGAAGGTGGTTGCATATACGGATGTAATACAGGTAGCAGTGTTGATTATTGGAGGTCTGGTTACCACGTACATTGCATTAACAACTGTGGGCGAATATTTTGGCGTGGGTAAAGATGCAATTGCAGGTTTTAAAGTTTTATTAAGAGACGCCCCCGAGCATTTTAAAATGATTATTCCTAAGCCAACTGCAACATCTACTCAAAACGATATTAATAAATACCTCACATTTCCCGGGATGCTTTCTTACCTGGCTGGTATCTGGATTATTAAT
>JANPNY010000547.1:0-3545 GCA_031427745.1 Chitinophagaceae bacterium
GCCGATATCTTCCGGCTGTATCTTCCAGGCATCAGCATCAGTAGGAACATGGTTATCGAAATGGGTAGCAACAGAACCGGGCATGATGGTAGTTACTTTAATACCGTATTGCCTCAGATCCAACATGATCGCCTGCGAAAATCCTACTAACCCAAATTTGCTGGCATTATATCCCGATGCAGTTGCAAAAAAATTGGCACCTGCTAAACTGGAAATGGTGATAATATATCCCTTGCTTTGCTTTAATGCATCGAGACTGGCTTTTACACTGTTGAACACGCCGGTAAGATTGGTATCAATCATTTCTTTCCAAGCTTCTTCTGTAAGGGTTTCTATAGATGCAAAATGACCTACGCCTGCGTTGGCTACCAGCACATCGAGCCCACCAAAATGAGCTATCGTTGCTTTTACAGCTGCTGCTTCTGATGCAAGTGAACTTACATCCGATTGCAAAGCCAACACCTTCAAAGAATCATCCGTTAACGATGTAGCAGCCTCTTGTGCAGTCTCTAATGTACGGCTGGTAATGGCCACACGCATGCCACCATCTAATAATTTTTTTGCAATTCCATACCCTATGCCCTTGCTTCCGCCTGTTATGTAGGCAACTTTATTGTTCATATTATTCATGATAAAAATTTTAATTGAATGATTTTTTAAAACGAGAAACATCCGCTCTTTATAAAAAATGCAAGGTAACCCAATCTTGCTGTTTTTTGCAGAATACAATGTATAGGGGTGCAATTAAAATTATTGTAAGGGTTGGTAACCTTATAAATATTCAAAAAAATTTATGAAGAATGGCAGCACTTTAAATACAACAGGTCAATTATAAATGCACCCATGTACTATGTGTTTTAAACTGCTTTTCTGGTATATTAATTGGTAGATAAAAAGGGGGAAAGATCAACTTGTAGCGGTTATTTAACTCATTGGCCACAAATAAAAAATATTGTAAATTTTTATTTGTATGTACCTTTCCCAAAATAGTTTTGCACATGTCAAAAACTTTTACCGGCAATAAAAACAGCAATATCATTTTGCACATGCACCCGCTGCAGCGAATACTGTTGAGCCTTGGCCTTGCGATACTGGTTTTCTTTTTTATCCGCAGCAGCCACCTGAATGGGGTATTAATAGCTACCATACTTTGGGAAGTATTTGCTTTTTCTTTTGTTACTACCAGCTGGATTATTTTTTTAAAATTACCGGTGGCAGAAATTGAAAAAAGAGCCAATAAAGAAGACGGCAGCAGATTATTTGTTTTGCTAAGTATACTGGTAAGTTCCTTCGCCAGTATGATTATTGTTTTACTCCTGATGATTTCCAAAGACATATTACCCGGTCATAAAGCTATTAGTGTAATAATTACTGTAATGGGTATGATGTTGAGTTGGGTACTTGTACACACCATCTTTACCTTTCATTACGCCCATATGTATTATTTTAAAGAAAATGATGATGCAACCGTTGGTAAGCCACTCGATTTTCCGGGAAAAGCAAAACCAGACTATTTGGACTTTGCTTATTTCGCCTTTGTGATCGGAATGACGTTCCAGGTTTCTGATGTAGAGATTCCTTCACGTGCCATCCGCCGGACTGTACTGGCACATAGTTTATTATCCTTTGCTCTTAATACTTTTGTGGTAGCTCTCACCATTAATTTAATTGCCGGATTAAAGCATTAGCTCACTACACCTGTTGAGCCTTGATTTGTTGGAACCAATTCAAAAATTTTACCTGGCAACAACCCATCTTCCTGTCTATGGGAAACATATATAATTGCTGTACCGGTTTCGGCCGAAATTTTATTGATGAGGCTTATAAACAGCAGCGCACTTTCATCGTCCAATCCTGCGGTGGGTTCATCCAAAATGAGCAGCGGCGGATGTTTTACCATGGCCCTTGCAATTAATACCATCCGCTGTTGAGCCAATGATAACAAACGAAATGGTTGCTTTCTAATATCATAAAGACCAAGCAGCAGCAGCCATTGGCCGGCTAATTTTATTTGTTGCCCTGATGGCAACGTGTATAAGCCAATGGAATCAACAAAACCAGACAACAACATCCGTTCTACAGAATCCATCCTTGGGAATTCACCTGCAATGGAAGAGGTAAAATAACCGATATGCTGTTTGATATCCCAAACGGTTTCGCCGGATCCTTTTTTTTTACCAAAGAGATACAAACGCTGTCCATATCCTTTAGAGCTATCGCCAATAATCATGGAAAGTAAGGTAGTTTTTCCGGAGCCGTTGGGCCCGGTAAGCTGCCAAAATTCACCCTGCTTTATTTCCCAGTAAATATTTTGCAGTATCGGCCGTTCATTAAACTGAATAGAAATGTTCTCCATTTTCACAAAAGTATTATTCAATACTGCAGGAGTATTAAGAGGCAGGGGGATAGCTCCTGATAAATGAACCTGTTTGTTGGGAGCTTGCATAAAATCGATTCTCGTTTGTTCCTCTATAACGGTTCTGTTACGAATGGTATAAACCGTATCAATAAAAGACAAACAATCACTTTTGCGATAAAGTAATTGAATAATCAAGGTGTGGGCCGCTGCCTTACTGAGTGCGGAAACAATGGTTTGCTGTCCGGCAACATCCAGGCTCTCAAAAATATTGTCAACAATGATGTAGGCATGGTTTTCGGAGAGAATATGTTGCAACAATGCTTTGCGTTGTTCACCACTGGAGGATGTGGTAAGCGAATGGTTGTTACTGGTTGGCACCTCAAACTGATCATGCAATAGTTCTTCTTTTACCAACTGCCTGATGGCGATGGCCGAAAACAGAGCACCTCTTTTTTTTTCAAGTCCATCTGCAAATAAAAAATTTTTACCAGCTATAATGTCTTCTATCATTTTACCTGTCTTTTCCTCAGCTGACAGATAAATGGCAAAATGTTTTAACGACTCCATATTTTTTCGAAAGTAAATACCTCATGTTACTAATTCAAATTTATTATGAGAATCTTTATAATGCTGGCATTTTCAAATACAAAACTTGTCGCTGATGTAAAATCAGAAATATTTCAGAGAAAAATTTTGAGGCCAGGGATTAAAAAAAGAAGGATTTACAAGCTGTATTATTAGAACTTGTAAACACTTTACGGTTAAATTCAAATAATTGATTCGGTGGCATAGTATTTGTTAAAAATTTGTTTTTACTTTAACGGTGCTTTCAATTATTGAAACTCATCGATGATGGTTAAAAAGTAAGAATAATCCTATCAATTAAAGAATCTACATATCTAAACTTCACTCCTTTTTTTCACCTGGCACTACTGTGTAATTTTATTACATACGGGTATTATTTACAGCGATTTTAACCTGCACATACCAGCATGTAGTTAAGCAATATAAGGTGGCCCCTTACAAATAAGCACAATTAATAATATAGGATTAATTATTTAGTTCGCAAATCCTTATTGATTGGTAAGGTAGAGGTTGCATGGCCATGGCTCTTCCAATAAGTTTATAAAGAATGCTATCTAAAAACCCCCGCCTGTTAAATCTAAAATGAAATTCATCCATATAG
>JANPNY010000548.1:0-3693 GCA_031427745.1 Chitinophagaceae bacterium
CCCTATTAAACCTTTAGCTAAATACTGTCCCACTACAAAGCCAGTCTCCATGCTTTCGCCGTTGATGGTTTTAAAAGGGCTGCACTCTCCTGTACCTGTAATTCCTTTATTTGTTTTGATTATTACTATTACATTTTCGGCATGTGTTAGCAACCCCAGCGAAATAATAAAAGGCTCTTTTAGCTGAATATTGGATTGATAAATTTCGATAGATTGAATAAGTAAACCGGTTACTGACATGGCGAATTGGCTATTTTTTAAGATTTTCAAATGTACTTGGTTTTGGTTTTACGGGTGACCTTATTGTAGGTATTTAAAATTGTCGCAGTTCAATGCAGGGTTGCCAACCTTTTAAAGTGTTTTTAGTAGAAAAGAACCTGTACAAGGTTGGCAACCCTTTCCACAATTTAGATGATTTTCAACAATAAAATTGCTAACTAATTTAGTGTACTTATATTTGATCTCTGATGTATGCAATAGTAGATATAGAAACCACCGGTGGATATGCCGCCGCCAATGGCATCACCGAAATTGCGGTGTACATACACAATGGCAAAAAGATAACCCGCCATTTTGAAACGCTCATTAACCCAGGAAAACCAATACCACCCTACATTAAAGCATTAACAGGCATTGACGATGAAATGGTACGGGATGCACCTGCCTTTGAGGAAATTGCGGAAGTGCTGTATGATTTATTAAAGGATTGTGTATTTGTTGCCCACAATGTAAACTTCGATTATTCTTTTGTGAATCACCAATTGAAGGTTTCGGGCTTTCAACTTTCACCCAAAAAATTGTGCACCGTTCGGCTTAGTCGTAAAACATTTCCCCATTTACCTTCATACAGTTTGGGTAACGTTTGCCGGTCGTTAAATCTTCCCATCAACAACAGGCACCGTGCCGGGGGAGATGCATTGGCCACCGTACATTTGCTGGAACATTGCCTTGCCAATGGTGCTGCCATACACATAGATGATATGTTAAAGAAAACCTCTGGCGAACAATGGCTGCCATTGCATCTAAATAAAACGGAAATATTGCGGCTGCCCTCCGGACCCGGCGTTTACTATTTTCATAATGGCAGGGATAAAGTGATTTATGTAGGCAAGGCCATTAATATTAAAAAACGGGTGAGCAGTCATTTTACGCACAATGATGCAGATAGAAAGCGGCAAAATTTTTTACGCACTATCTGTAAAATCACGTACAAAGAATGTGCATCCGAATTACAAGCCATTGTACTGGAGAGTACCGAAATAAAAAGGCTTTGGCCAAAATATAACTACAGCCAGAAACAGCCGCTGCAAAAGTTTGCCCTGTATATGTTTACAGATAACCGGGGCTATCAACGACTGGCAATTGATAAAAAGAAAAAGAACCTGCCGGCTTTGTACAATTTTAATTTATTAAACGAAGGACAGGTAATGCTGAAAAAAATTGCAGCAGAATTTGAGTTAAATGAAAAGCTTTGTTTTATAGACCAAACAGCTTTTACAAACGACGAATGGGAACAAATGGAAACACCAGCTAATTATAACATAAAAGTACAGCGGGCGCTGGATGCACTGGATAATCAACTGCCCACTTTTGCTGTGCTGGACGATGGTTTACAACCAACAGAAAAGTTGTGTTTACTGATTGTAAGAGGCAGTTTTTGGGGCATGGGTTATTTACCTGCTGATCTAACTGTTACATCCGCAGGAGAATTAAAAAATCATTTAACAGCATATAGCGATAATGATACCATCCGCAACAGCATCTACTCATTTGTAACACTTCATCCCCTGAAAAAAATTGCCTTAAACAGATAAGCAATCAATTGATAATATTAAAAAACAACAGGGGATATTGAATCCTTTATATTCAATATCCCCTGTTTAAAATATTAAACCGCTATTTTATTTTGAACTCAAATCTGCCCTAAAGCTGAGTAATTCACTCCAGGAATTATCAACATAATGCCGAATAGTTTCCAGCACATCATTCCACGAATCGTTGCCATGAATAGCTTCGTATCTATCTTTAAATGGTTTTCTAAATCCATCTTCTCTTTCTTTTAACCCCTGCTTATACCTGGTAACAAGTGTGAATTGTGCCGGGCCCGATGAACTAACTTGATATACCGCAACGGATTCTCTACCAGCAGCCCAAACCTTTTGGTATTTAACAATCTGCTCCCTTAGTTTATTGCCCCATCCACTTTTTGGATACCAGTGGGTGATATTTATGTTTTTAGCATAATCTGTCAGGTCCACCGAACTCAAAGTGTCCTGATAAATAGCATAACTATTAACACTTCTATCAGTAAGATAGATTGTAACATTTTTGTTCCAATCGGTATTGTGTTCTTCACCGAGGTTTCCCCTGTTGTCAATCTGATCCCAGGTTGCAGGGCCTTCGGTTATATGATAACCTCCGGCATCTGGCCCAGACGCTATATCAAATACCCGCCATTTCCAATCGCCGGTATGATATTTTTGTGCATGTGCCGCCAGTGCCTTTTCAAATTCAAGCACTTTGTCTACTTTTGGAAAGACCCGGTTGGTAGTAATTACATTTTTTTTCTGCGCCATCATAAGCGATGGAATGAGCAGGCAGAGGAAAAGCATTTTTTTCATTGTTGAATGTTTTAAAGGTTAAAATAAAGTTATCTCACCTACTGCCTTGCAGGATAAGACAGGAAAAGGATTCATCAAAATAGAAAAAATTATTTTATGATGCAAGCAAAATATCTGTATTAAATAAATATTGCGGTGCGTTAAATGACTAATCAAGATATTGCTCCTTCTTGCAGCAGCATTTGATCGTTTTTTCGAAAGACTTTAGATACGCTTAGATAGCTTCTATGGAAGAATTAAACCCAGTTTAAAAATATTTGCATTATAAAAAGCATGCTTATCCACCTCCGGCAATTATCCAAATTTTTCTTTCACCACACAAAGCTAATTTCGCAGCCCAAACAATAAAGTATGACCGAATTTATTCAGCCAATTGCTGGCAAACTCAATATAAAATCTCAACAGGTAGCTACCGTTTTAGAACTACTGGCAGAAGGCGCCACGATACCATTTATTGCCCGTTATCGCAAGGACAAAACAGGGGCGCTGGATGAAGTGCAGATTCAGCAAATACAAGATGAAGCAAAGTTTTTAAAAGAATTATCCGAAAGAAAATCCTTTATAGAAAAAACAATCACCGAACTGGGCAAAATGACCGAAGCGCTGCAGGAAAAATTAAACAAAGCTGCATCATTAGTTGCGTTGGAAGATATTTATCTTCCTTACAAAGTAAAAAGAAAAACAAGGGCACAAACTACTAAAGAGAATGGCTTAGAGCCATTGGCAACGATGTTATTAGAGCAGCAGCAGAAAGATTATTTGGCAGAAGCTGCCCAATTTATCAATGAAAAAGTTGCTGATGCAGATGCCGCTTTACAAGGTGCAAGGGACATTATTGCGGAGCTGGTAAATGAAGATGCGCAAGTAAGAGCGAAGCTTCGCAAACTATTTGAAACCTCCGCCACGCTGCAAAGTAAAGTGGTGGCAGATAAAGAAACCGAAGGCATTAAATACAAAGATTATTTTGATTTTTCTGAACTAATTTCTACCAGTCCATCGCACCGTATTTTGGCGGTGCTGCGTGGCTTTTTAGAAACTTATTTACGCATTTCCATCGCCCCTGCAGAAGAGG